>JBGSUY010000655.1:0-12629 GCA_041753195.1 Chromatiaceae bacterium | reverse complement strand
ACCGGGCGCGGGCGGTCAAGGGCGGGGCGCGGCGCAGCGCGTCGAGTTGGCGGCCAACGTCAGCATCGTCGCGGACACCATCAACAATTCGCTACTGGTCAAGGCCAGCCCACGCGACTACAAGAAGATCCTCGACGCGCTCAAGCAGCTCGATGTGGTCCCGCTGCAGGTCCTGGTCGAGGCCACCATCATCGAGATCCGTCTCACCGGCGACCTCAAATACGGCGTGCAATGGAATTTCTTCGGACTCGCGACCAAGGACCACCGCAGCAATATCTCCTGGGACGGAACCAACGATGGCTCGTCCTCAGGCATCGGCCCCATCTTCCCCGGATTCAACTGGACGGTGATCGCGCGTCCCGACCAGATTAGGGCGACGTTCAGCGCGCTCGCTTCGCAGAACCTCGTTAATGTGCTTTCGTCGCCGTCGGTGATGGTCATGGACAACCAAACCGCGCAGATTCAGGTCGGCCAGCAGGTGCCGGTCGCGACCTCGCAGCAGCAGGGCACCGCGACCACCGACCGAGTCGTCAACCAGATCGAGTACCGCGATACCGGCGTCATGCTCTCCGTGAAACCGCGGGTTACGCCGGGCGGTTTGGTGCAGATGGAGATCGAGCAGGAGGTCAGCGACGTTGCCACGGATGCCTCGGCGCTGAACTCGCCGACCTTCAATACCCGCAATATAACCAGCTCCGTCGCCGTGCGCTCCAATCAAGCGGTGGTGCTCGGCGGGCTGATTCAGGACAACCGCGCCGACGGCAAGCAAGGTGTCCCCGGCCTCTACGACCTACCCGTCGTCGGCGTGCTGTTTGGCGAGCGCAATAAGGAGGCCCGCCGGACCGAGCTGGTCGTCGTGTTGACACCCAAGGTCATCGCCAGCGACCAGGACGTGGAATCGGTTACCGAGGACTTCCGCGGCAAGATGAAGGGCTTGGAATTCAAGTTCTGACGGCTGTGAAGCGAGAAAATATGTAGAGACGGGCACGTGTTGTGCCTATGCGCCTTGTGCAGTCCGGCCCGCAGGCGAGCGATGCGTGGCGCTCCGCGGGCCCTTCGCTCGTCATTCCCGGTACCACGCGCACCTCATGGTCACTGGCTTTTGCCTCGGGGCCGGATGCGACGCAGTTCAGCATTAGCTGGATCACCGGGCCCGTCAAAGGACACCCCAACGAGTCGAGCCTGACGGCGCGAAGTATCACGAACACCGCCTGTAGTTGGGGCATTGTGGGCAGCGCGAGCTACATATATACCGTTTTCCCTTTCTACAACTGGGGAAACCACGGTTATGTCGCTGGCGCCTCCCAAGCCGGCAACCAGCTCGTTCTTCATTTCTTTTGGAACGCGGACAACATCGAAGACGGCAACGTTTCGCTCACAAAGTACTGAGCGGCTGAGCCTCTCCCATACGGATTCGGGGCCGCGGACGCGGCCCCGATTAGTTTGGGATGCGCCTGGCGCTCAACCGGGGAGGGTCCAAACCACACGGGATCCTACTGAGCCGCAAGCCACCGGCAAGTGTTCCCTGGGGCAGAACCGCTCAGCGCCAGACTGCCGTTCCCATGCTGTCGAAGTGGTGGTCATAGGTCCAAACCGGCAGGTTCAGCCGCGACGCCACGATCGCCAACGTGGCGTCGAACAGGGTGATGGGCTGGTCCGGAAAGCGCCTGACCAGCGAGGTGGCCTCTCGGTAGTCCCGTGGGCTCGGATTGATCCAGGCACTGCCCTCGCGGACATCCTCCAGCCAATCGTAGGCGCTGGTGGAACCGAGCCGATACCGGATCAACGTGTAGGCCTCCAACAGGATCGGGTAAGCGAGAACCACCGACAGCTCCTCGTCGACGAGCGACTGCAACTGTTCCCGCGCGCGGGCGTGGTATTGGTCATCGGGATCTACCGCGGCATACAGCGGCCCGGTGTCGACAAGGACAGCGCGCGTCACGTCGAGGACAGGTACTGGTCGTGCGAGATACTGACGTTGTCCTGACCGCTGCCGCGTTTTGCGGGTCGAATGCGCAGGGCCGAGGTACTCGGCAGATACCCGCGCTCGCCGAGGTACTCTCTGACGGCGGCCTGAACGACCGCGGTCAGCGGTACCGGGACTGCCTGCTCGGCGGTGAATAGCGCCAGCGCCTGCTCGATGTCATCGGGGAGGGTGATCGTTGCGCGTTTCATCAGCGGAGCATATCACCGGCTGGCGCACGTGGCGCAGATCGTGTCGGTGGAAATCCTGAGTAACGGGAGATTGGTACTTGGAGCCTGGATTCCGACGATTTTGCGAGATTGATGGGGTTGGGGACCGTCCATGGAGCCTGGATTCCGGCACTCCCCGGCGGAATGACGGAGGGGTGGGGTGTTGCTCTGGATTGGGGCGATTTGCGGATTGATCGGGTGGTTGACATCCCTGGAGACTGGATTTCGGCGTTCCCTGCCGGAATGAGGGAGCGCGGAGTCGCGACGGGTGATATTTCGAGGGGCCGCGGACGCGGCCCCTCTTATTCGAGTTGTAACTGGGCGATTAAATCGACCCCTGCCCTCAACGCGGCAGATCGGAGCTTCCCATCAGCCATTCGTCGACCGCGCGGGCGCACTCGCGGCCCTCGCGGATCGCCCATACCACCAGGGATTGTCCGCGGCGCATATCGCCGGCGCTGAAGACGCCTTCCATCGAGGTGTGATAGGCGCCCTCGCCCGCGGTCGCCGCCTTGACGTTGCCGCGAGGATCGAGCTCCAGACCGTTGCCGGTCCGCGCCAGCTCCTCCAGCATGCCCTCGTGCACCGGATGCACGAAGCCCATCGCGAGCAACACCAGATCGGCCTTGAGCTCGGCATCGCTGCCAGGGACCTCGGACATCTGCCAGCGGCCCTGCTCGTCGCGGTCCCAGCGCACCAGGCAGTAGCGCACGGCGCGAACCCGACCCTTGTCGTCGCCGATAAATTCCTTCGTCAGCACATTCCACAGGCGCTCGCAGCCTTCTTCCTGGGAGCTTGAGGTGCGCAGCTTGTTGGGCCAGTCGGGCCAGGTAAGTCCCTTGTCTTCCTTCACCGGCGGCTTGTCGAGGATCTCGATCTGGGTTACGCGCCGCGCGCCGTGGCGGTTGGAGGTGCCGATACAGTCGGAGCCGGTGTCGCCGCCCCCGATCACCAGCACCCGCCGGCCGTGGGCGCTGATGAAGTCGTCCTCGGGCACGAACGAACCTTGCACCCGCTTGCTGTTGCGGGTGAGGAAGTCCATGGCGAAGTGGATCCCGCCCAGCTCGCGGCCCGGAATCGGCAGGTCGCGCGGGCTCTCGGCGCCGCCGCTCAACACGATGGCGTCGTACTCGTTGCGCAGCCGGGCGACCGGGATGTCGACCCCGATGTTCGCGTGGGTGTGGAACTCCACGCCCTCGGTACGCATCTGCGCCATGCGCCGATCGATCAGCGACTTGGAGAGCTTGAAGTCCGGGATACCGTAGCGCAGCAGACCGCCGATGCGGTCCTGTTTCTCGAACAGCGAGACCTGATGCCCGGCGCGGGCCAATTGCTGGGCGCACGCCAGACCCGCCGGCCCGGAGCCGACCACGGCCACCCGCTTTCCGGTCCGCCGCTCCGGCACCTGGGGCTTGATCCAGCCCTCGGCCCAGGCCTTGTCGACGATCGCGCACTCGATGGTCTTGATGGCCACCGGCGCGTCGTCGATGTTCAGGGTGCAGGCCGTCTCGCAGGGCGCGGGGCAGATGCGTCCGGTGAACTCCGGGAAATTGTTGGTCGAGTGCAGCACCTCGATGGCCGACTGCCAGTCGCCCCGATACACCAGATCGTTCCAGTCCGGGATGATGTTGTTGACCGGGCATCCCTGGTGGCAGAACGGGATGCCGCAGTCCATGCAACGCGCGCCCTGCTCGCTGACCTCGCGCTCGTCGAGCGGGATGACGAACTCTTTGTAATGGACTACCCGGTCGGCGGCCGGCTCGTAGCGCCGGTCGTGGCGGTCGTACTCCAAGAACCCGGTTGGCTTACCCATGTTCCGTGATCCCCTTCAACTGCTTGTTTGGACGCGGCGGGCGGCTCTGGGTCGCCTGCATCTCCTCCAGGGCGCGCCGATAGTCGACCGGCATCACCTTGACAAAGCGCGGCAGATAATCCGCCCAATGATCCAGGATGCGTCGTGCAACGTCCGAGTTGGTGTAGTGCAGGTGCCGCTCAATCAGGCACTTGAGGCGTACCGCGTCGTGCCGGCTCATGTCGTGACTGACGTCGACCAGGCCGTGGGTCTGCATGTCTCCGCCCTGGTGATCGAGCGACTCCAGCGCATCGTCCTCCTCCAGCACCGGTTCCAGCCCGACCATCGCCAGGTTGCAGCGGTCCTCGAAGGCCCCGTCCTCGTTTAGCACGTAGGCGATGCCGCCGGACATACCCGCCGCGAAGTTGCGTCCGGTCTGCCCGAGCACCACCGTGATGCCGCCGGTCATGTACTCGCAGCCGTGGTCGCCCACGCCTTCGACCACCGCGGTGGCCCCGGAGTTGCGCACGCAGAAGCGCTCGCCGGCGACGCCGCGGAAGAAGCATTCGCCGCCGATGGCACCGTAGAGCACGGTGTTGCCGATGATGATGTTGTCCTCCGCGCGCTCGATGCCCGACTCGGCCGGCGGGTATATGACCAGCCGCCCGCCCGAGAGCCCCTTGCCCACGTAATCGTTGGCCTCACCCTCCAGCTCGATGGTCACCCCGTTGGCCACCCAGGCCCCGAATGACTGACCGCCGGTGCCGCGCGCCTTGATGTGGATGGTGTCGTCCGGCAAACCGGCGTAACCATAGCGCTCGGCCACTCGCCCGGAAAGCATGGCGCCGACGGTGCGATTGTAGTTCTTGACCTCGACCTCGATCTTGACCGGCTCGCCGCGCGCCAGGGCCGGCTCGGCGCGGCGGATCAGCTCGTGATCGAGCGCCCGCTCGAGTCCGTGATCCTGGGTCTCGCGATTGTAGATGGCGACCTCGGGACCGACCTCCGGCTTGCGCAGCAGGCGCGTGTAGTCGAGTCCCGCGGCCTTCCAGTGGCTGATCGCGCGGCGCATCTCCAGGCGGTCCGACTGACCGATCATCTCGTCGACCTTGCGGAATCCGAGCTTGGCCATCAGTCGTCGCATCTCCTCGGCGACGAAAAAGAAAAAGTTGATGACGTGCTCCGGCTTGCCCGTGAAGCGCTTGCGCAGCTCCGGGTCCTGCGTTGCCACCCCCACCGGGCAGGTGTTGAGATGACACTTGCGCATCATGATGCAGCCCGAGACGATCAGGGGGGCGGTGGCAAAGCCGATCTCGTCGGCCCCGAGCAGGAGCCCGATGGCCACGTCACGCCCGGTACGCATGCCCCCGTCCACCTGCACCGCGATACGCCCCCGCAGGCGGTTCAGCACCAGGGTTTGATGTGTCTCCGCAAGCCCGATCTCCCAGGGTGAGCCGGCATGCTTGATGGATGTGAGCGGGGAGGCGCCGGTGCCCCCGTCGTAACCCGCGATGGTCACATGGTCGGCATGGGCCTTCGAGACCCCAGCCGCCACCGTGCCGACGCCCACCTCGGAGACCAGCTTGACCGAGATGCGGGCCTTGGGGTTGACGTTCTTCAGGTCGTGGATGAGCTGGGCCAGGTCCTCGATGGAATAGATGTCGTGATGGGGCGGCGGCGAGATGAGCCCCACCCCGGGGGTGGAGTGGCGCACCCGGGCGATCTGGGCATTGACCTTGTGCCCCGGGAGCTGGCCGCCCTCGCCGGGCTTGGCCCCCTGGGCGATCTTGATCTGCAGGTCGTCGGCGTTCACCAGATACTCGGTGGTGACGCCAAAGCGGCCCGAGGCCACCTGCTTGATGGCCGAGCGCTCGGGATTCCTGGAGCCGTCCGGCAGGGGCAGGAAGCGCTCCGGCTCCTCGCCCCCCTCGCCGGTGTTGGACTTGCCGCCTAGGGCATTCATGGCCCGGGCCAGGTTCGAATGGGCCTCGTAGCTGATGGAGCCGAAGGACATGGCCCCGGTGGCGAAACGCTTGACGATCTCTTTCGCCGGCTCGACCTCCTCCAAGGGGATGGGCGTGTCGGCCCACCTGAAGTCCATCAGGCCGCGGAAGGTCAGCAGCCGCTCATTTTGCTCATTGATGATCCGTGAGAACTGCTCGTAGGTCTCCCAGTTGTTGGCTCGGGTGGCGTGCTGGAGCTTGGCGATGGTATCCGGGGTCCAGGCATGGTCCTCGCCCCGCAGCCGGAAGGCATAGTCACCCCCCGCGTCCAGGTGCTTGCGATAGATCTGCTCGCTCCCGTAACCCTGGCTGTGCCAGCGCACCGCCTCCTCCGCCACTTGCGCAAGATCCACACCCTCCACCACTGAGTGCGTGCCGGTGAAATAGCGCTCGATGAAGGCACTGCTGAGCCCCACGGCGTCGAAGATCTGGGCCCCGCAGTAGGACTGGAAGGTGGAGATGCCCATCTTCGACATGACCTTCAGCAGCCCCTTGCCCACCGCCTTGATATAGCGTTTCTGGGCCTCCTCGAAGCTCAGCCGCTCGGGCAGCTCCAGGAGCAGGGACTGGATGGTGTCGAAGGCCAGATAGGGGTTGATGGCCTCGGCCCCGTAGCCGGAGAGGACCGCGTAGTGATGGACCTCCAGCGCCGCGCCCGTCTCGACCACCAGCCCCGAGCTGGTGCGCATGCCATGGCGGATCAGGTGGTGATGCACCGCGGAGGTGGCGAGCAGGGCCGGGATGGGGATCTGATCCCGGTTGGTGTTGCGGTCGGACAGGATCAGGATATTGAAGCCGTCGAGCACCGCCTGCTCCGCCTCACCGCACAGCCGCTCCAGGGCCGGACCCATGCCGGCGGCCCCCTGATCAGCCGGATAGACCATGTGCAGAGTACGGGTGCGGAAGGCGCCGCCCGAGTTGTCCTCGATGTGACGCACCCGCTCTAGATCCTGATTGGTCAGCACCGGCTGGTTGACCTCCAGGCGCCAGTGCTCGCCGGCCTCCGTGAGACCCAGCAGATTGGGCCGGGGGCCGATCAGGGACACCAGGGACATGACCAGCTCCTCGCGGATCGGATCGATCGGCGGGTTGGTCACCTGGGCGAAGTTCTGCTTGAAATAGGTGGACAGGTGCTTGGGTCTGCGCGACAGCACCGAAGGGGGGTTGTCCGCCCCCATGGAGCCCACCGCCTCCTGGCCCGTCACCACCATGGGGGTGAGCAGGAACTTGATGTCCTCCTGCGTATAGCCGAAGGCCTGCTGGGCATCCAGCAGGGTCTCCAGATCCGGGGCCATGGGGGCCACGTTGGTGGGCAGGTCGTCCAGATGGATCTGGGTGCGGTTGAGCCACTCCCGGTAGGGCTTGGCCCCGGACAGCTCGGCCTTGATCTCGGCGTCGTCGATGATGCGTCCCTGCTCCAGATCGATCAGGAACATTTTGCCGGGCTGCAGGCGCCACTTCTTGACGATCCGCTCCTCGGCCACGTCGAGCACACCCATCTCCGAGGCCATGATCACCAGGTCGTCATTGGTGACCAGGTAGCGGGCGGGCCGCAGCCCGTTACGGTCCAGCGTGGCACCGATCTGACGGCCGTCGGTGAAGGCCACCGCCGCCGGTCCGTCCCAGGGCTCCATCAGGGCCGCGTGATACTCGTAGAAGGCCCGGCGCTGGGCGTCCATCTGCTTGTTGCCTGCCCAGGCCTCGGGGATCAACAGCATCATGGCGTGGGCCAGTGAATAGCCGCCCATCACCAGGAGCTCCAGGGCATTGTCGAAGCAGGCGGAGTCCGACTGCCCCTCGGGGATCAGGGGCCAGATGCTGTCCAGGTCGTCCCCCAACACCTCGGAGCTCATGGTGTAGCGGCGCGCCGCCATCCAGTTGACGTTGCCGCGCAGGGTATTGATCTCGCCGTTGTGGCAGATCATGCGGAAGGGATGGGCCAGGTCCCAGGTGGGGAAGGTGTTGGTGGAGAAGCGCTGATGGACCAGCGCCAGGGCCGAGGCGAAGCGCTCGTCCCGCAGGTCCTGGTAGTAGGCCCCCACCTGGTTCGCCAGCAGCATCCCCTTGTAGACGATGGTGCGCGACGACATGGAGGTGACGTAGAAGGCGGTCTTGTCGTAGCCGGCGGCACGGATCTCGTTGTCCATGCGCTTGCGCACCACGAAGAGCTTGCGCTCGAAGGCCTGCTGGTCCGGGCAGTTGTTGCCGCAGGCGACGAACACCTGACGGACCACGGGCTCGGTCGGGATGACGCTCTCCCCCAGCACCCGGTTTTCTACCGGCACGTCGCGCCAACCCAGCACCCGCTGGCCGCCTTCCTGCAGGCGGCGCTCGACGGTCGCCTGGGTCTCCTGGCGGGCCGCCTCGTCCTTGGGCATGAAGACCATGCCCACACCATAGGATCCGGCCGGCGGCAGCTCGAAGTCGATCACGGCGCGGAAGAAGGCATCCGGGATCTGAACCAGGATGCCCGCGCCATCACCGGCCTTGGGATCCGCGCCCACGGCACCCCGGTGGGTCAGGCGCTCCAGCAGCTCCAGACCCTGGCGCACGATGGCGTGGCTCTTCTGATTCTTGATATTGCACACGAACCCAACGCCGCAGGCGTCGTGCTCGTGGGCCGGGTCGTACAGGCCCTGTGCGGGCGGGAGGGCACGAAGGCTCATCATTGACCTCGTCTGAGGCTCGACCCAGGGGGTCGAAACCGGATTGATCAAGATTGTGTCGCGGGCGGATGCGGGCAAAACCCTGGAGCGCTCGGGGTATCCGGCACCTCGCACCACCGTTGCCCGGAATGCTCGACAGCCAGGAGGACGGACACTCGTCCAAGCCCCTGGGACACTGGATGCGGGCCAACGTTCGACACGCGGGGCCGCCAATCATAGCGTTGAAGCATGGGTCATGCCATGCACCCGGCCGATATCGTCCGGGTTGCGCAGGGAACGGGGCAAACGCAATCGGTCGGGTCCAGGTCCAAGAAGGTGCGCCGCGCACCCAGATGGGGCGCACCTGAACCCGCCTGACTGGGCCCCGTCAGGCGCTCACCGGGCGTCCCTTATCGAGGGTGGCGCGCAACAGGGCGGGGTCGAAGTCGTCGGTAACCAGGGCCGTCCCGATCCCCCGCAGGAGCACGAGCCGCAGCCGCCCTTCGAGCACCTTCTTGTCCACCGCCATGAGCTCGAGGAAGCGGTCGGCCGACAGCCCCGGTGGCGGGTCGGTCGGCAGCCCCGCCGCGGCGATTACGCGCCGGATCCTCGCCAGATCCTCCCCGTCGAGCCAGCCGAGGCGGGCGGACAGGTCGGCCGCCATGCATAGGCCCGCACCTACCGCCTCACCGTGGAGCCAGTTGCCATAACCGGCACCGGTCTCGATGGCATGACCGAAGCTGTGGCCCAGGTTGAGCAGGGCGCGCCGGCCGGACTCCCGCTCGTCCGCCGCCACCACCTCCGCCTTGTCCTCGCAGGAGCGGCGGATCGCCTCGGACAGGGCGGCGGGGTCCCGGGCCCGCAAGTCTGTCAGGTGCGACTCGATCCAGTCGAAGAAGGGGGGGTCCCCAATGAGACCGTATTTGATGACCTCCGCCAGGCCCGCGGACAACTCCCGATCCGGCAGGGTGTCGAGGGTCCCGGTGTCCGCGATCACGGCCCGGGGCTGGTGGAAGGCCCCTATCATATTCTTGCCCAAGGGGTGGTTGATGCCCGTCTTGCCCCCCACCGAGGAGTCCACCTGGGCGAGCAGGGTGGTGGGGACCTGGATGAAGTCCACCCCCCGCTGGTAACAGGCGGCGGCGAAGCCCGCCATGTCCCCGATCACCCCGCCCCCCAGGGCAATCATGGCGCAATCCCGACTGAAGCGCCCCGCGAGCAGGGCGTCGTAGATCCTGGTCAGGACCTCCTGGGTCTTGTAGATCTCGCCGTCCGGCAGGACGATAGTCCCAAGGCTTGTCTCCGGGGTTAGGCCCGCGAGTCCCGCACGGACCTGCTCGAGGTAGAGGGGAGCGACCGTCTCGTTGGTGACGATCATCACCTGACGGCCCCGTACATGGGACTGATAGAGGTCGGGATTAGCCAGCAGCCCGCTGCCGATGTAGATGGGATAGCTGCGCTCGCCGAGCGCCACGGTCAGCGTGGTTGTCAGCCTGGTGGTCATCAGGGGGGTCGACTCGGGGAGGGACCTGGCGCGCTCGGGGACGCTCAGGCGGACTCGGATTCGAGGCGCCGGCGAATCTCCTTGACCACCGAGGCGGTACCACGCTTTTCTGTGGAGACTACCATGTCCGCGACCTGGCGGTAGAGTGGGTCCCGCTCCTCCATGAGCTCCCGCAGTCTAGCCAGGGGGTCCTCCGTCTGGATCATGGGCCGGCTCCGATCCCGGGAAGTCCGGGCATGCTGCTGCTCGGGGCTGCAGTGGAGATAGATCACCACCCCCCGAGAGGTCAGGTTCTGGCGATTCTCGGCGTTGAGCACGGCCCCACCGCCGGTGGCGAGCACGATGCGGTCCTCCGCCACCAGGTCCTCGATCACCTGCCGCTCCCGGTTGCGGAAGCCCTCCTCA
Organism: Chromatiaceae bacterium; assembly: GCA_041753195.1. Lineage (GTDB taxonomy): Bacteria > Pseudomonadota > Gammaproteobacteria > Chromatiales > Chromatiaceae > Thiodictyon. Next base: position 2,087 of record JBGSUY010000655.1, on the reverse strand, counting down.
CCCTCGAACTCGAAGATGGTGGGGATGTCCACCCCGGTGCGCCGCTGGATCTCCTGGTCGCTGTCCTTGAAGGTATAGGACAGGGACTCGGCGAGCTGGCGCCCCACAGTGCTCTTTCCAGCCCCCATGGGGCCGATGAGGAAGATGTTCTGCGCGCGGATCATGGCGCCATGGTATGCCAGATTTCCGCCGGTTGGGCAAGATTGAAGAGGGAAAGTTGGGTGGCCGCTTTCAGCCACCCGATTGGGGATTGGTTGGCCCCCCGGCCCCGCCGCATCAAGGGCGGGACCGAGCTAGCCGAAGGGCAGGCGGGACGTCCGGGGAACCCAGGACTCTAGTTGCTGGCGATCTCCCCCTTCAAGATCTTGGGGGTGACGAAGATCAGGAGCTCGGAGTTGTTGTCCTGACGCTGCTCCAGCTTGAACAGCCGACCCAACACCGGGATGTCACCCAGCCAGGGCACCTGCTCCTTCTGGAAGGTCTTCTCCCGCTCGTACACGCCGCCCAGGACCACCGTCTCGCCATTGTCCACGAGCACCGAGGTCTCCACAGAGCGGGTATCGATTGGTGGTTGTCCAAGAACCGTCCGGGTAAAGTCCGGGGCATCCTTGTTGACCTTGAGATCCATGATGATGCGGTCGTCCGGGGTGATCTGGGGCGTCACGTCGAGCTGCAGGACCGCCTCCTTGAAGGACACGGTGTTGGTGGTGCTATTCTGAGACGACTGCTGATAGGGAATCTCCTGGCCAACCTTGATGGTGGCCTGATGGCCGTCAGAGGTAATTACTCGCGGGCTAGAGACGATCTCGCCACGACCTTCCCGTTGCATCGCCGACAACTCGAGCTGCAAGAGGTATGAACCAACCTTTCCGATCAAGAAGTTGACGGCGCCGGAAGGGGTTGGGGCTGGTAGATTGACCATCAAACCCTGGGTCGTCGCGGCAGCGAGCGGAGTGATCATCGAGTTGAACGGCTCGCCCGTAACAGTGGATCTACCAAACTCGCCGGTCTGGTAGTTACCACTACCCGAGACGCCACCAGCGAGGGTTCCGCCGGTCAACAGCTGGGTACCGCCGTCGCTCCAACGAGTCGGGTTGCCGTTCTCGTCATAGGCGATGGGTTTGGGTCCCGAGCCAGTGGACCCCGTAACTCCGAAGCGCACGCCCAAGTCTCGCGCGAAGTCGTTGTTGGCGATGACCACACGCGACTCGACCATGACCTGTCGCACCGGGATGTCGAGCCGACCCACGATCTTTCGGATGTCGTCGAGCTTGGCGTTGGTGTCCTGGACGATGAGGGTGTTGGTGCGCCCGTCCACCGTCACGTTGCCCCGTTCGGAGAGCATATTGGTCTCCTTGGATTTGATCATGCTCGCAAGCTCCGCCGCCTTCGCGTAGTTCACTTGGATGAACTCGGAGCGCAGGGGAGACAGGTCCTCGATCTGCTGCTGGGACTCGAGCTCCAGCTTCTCCTGGGCCGCCACCTCCTGGGTCGGCGCCACCATGATGACGTTGCCGGTCTGGCGCATGGACAGGCCCTTGGTCTTCAGGATGATGTCCAGGGCCTGGTCCCAGGGGACGTTCTTGAGCCGCAGAGTGATGTTGCCCTTCACCGTGTCGCTGGCCACCAAGTTGAGACCGGTGAAGTCCGCCAGCAACTGGAGCACCGCCCGCACCTCGATGTCCTGGAAGTTGAGCGACAGCCGGTCCCCGGAGTAGACCACCTTCTGGCGCTGCAGCTCTTCCTTTTCGCTGGGGGTCAGGGAACGGAACTCCAGGGTGAAGAGGTCATCAGTCTGGTAGGCCAGATGGTCGAAGTCGCTGCCGGTCTGGATCTCCACCTCGACGTTGCGGCCCTTGGGCCTGGACTCCACCGCGCTGACCGGGGTTGCGAAGTCGGTCACGTCGAGGCGGCGGAACAGCCGCTGAGGGAGCGTCGTATCGTAGAGGTCCACGAAGACCCGGCTCCCCTGCTCACGCACCGCCACCCGCGTCTCGGCGCTGGGGAGCTTGATCGTCACCCGGCCCTCCCCCGTGTCGCCCCGCCGAAAATCGATGTCGCGCACAGCGGGCCCGGATCCCCCGGAG
>JBGSUY010000654.1:0-6431 GCA_041753195.1 Chromatiaceae bacterium | reverse complement strand
TGCATTCCCGGCCCGGCTCCGGCAGCCGTGCGGCCTCGGCGGCGATGCGACCCGGCAGGCGCGGGTGATAGACCCCCACCTCCGGATATTCCTGGGGCAGGGGGACCTTGAGACGGCCCCGCAGGGACCGGCGCTCCCCGTCCGCATACCGGTCCACCAGGAAGCGCACCAGGTTGGCGATGTTCTCCTCGGATCCTGATAGCCAGTACTGGAGGGTGAGGAAATAGGCCCGTACGTCCTGGGCGGTGCCGGGGATGAAGCGCAGCAGCTTGGGGATGCGCCGTAGCATGGCCATCTGCCGTGCCCCGGCGTTTTCACCCTTGGCCTTGCTGCCGCGCAGCCGCTTGAGCAGCGCCAGGGGGCCGCTGGTCTTGCCGCCCGCGCCTCCCATGTTGAACCCGCCGATCCGGGTAAGGCGCATCACCTCGGCCGCGGACATGCAGCACACCATGGCGTCGCACTGGTCCCGGCGAGCCTTGAGCGCCGGCAGCACTGGCGCGATGTGCTCCTCCATCACCAGCATGGTGACGATGATGATGTCCCCGAGGGCGATGTCCGCGCGGCAGCGCTCGACCGACTCCGGATCCTCGCCCCACTCGGCGGCGGCGTGCATGGTGAGCCGAAGCCCTGGGATGTCCCGGTCAAGGGCAGGCCTGGCCCGATCCATGGTACCCGCCAAGTGGCCGTCCAGGGAGACCAGCACCACGCGGATGGGGGTTACCCCGGCTCGCGGTCCGGAGCCGCTGCCCAGGCCGTCGTCGACCGGGCGCTGGACGACCGGGACTTCAGCGACTGAAGTGCGCCTTGGCATCGTAGAGTGTCTCCAGGTCGATGGTCTGGATACCCCGCTCGCGGGCAAACAGCTCCGTATTCCGGCGGGCCTTGCCGCGCACGAAGAAGGGGATGCGTTTCAGCTCCCGCTCCGCGTCCAGGGACCAGGCGACCGCGGCCCCGCCCTGGCCGGTGTCGCCATCCGGCCGCGGACTCTCTGGGGCTCTTGCGACCTCCGCTCCGCCCGGTTCCCCATCCCAAACAGGGGTGCCGGGGCCCGTGTGCTGAAGGTGGGAAGGGGCGGCCTCGTCGTGGAACTCGAAGTCGCCGCGGAACATGGTGATCAGGTGCTCCTCCAGACCCATCATCAGTGGATGGACCCAGGTGTCGAAGAGCACGTTGGCCCCTTCGAAGCCCATCTGGGGGGCATAGCGGGCCGGACAGTCCTGGACGTGGAAGGGGGCGGCGATGACGGCGCAGGGGATCCCCAGGCGCTTGGCGATGTGGCGCTCCATCTGGGTGCCGAGCACCAGCTCGGGGCGCAGCTCCGCCACGTGGGCCTCGACCTCCAGATAATCGTCGGTGATCAGGGCCTCGACCCCGTGGAGCGCCGCGGCGGCCCGTACCTCCCGGGCCATCTCCCTGCAATAGGTGCCGATCCCGACCACTTTGAAGCCCAACTCCTCGGCGGCGATGCGGGCGGCGGCAACGGTGTGGGTTCCATCGCCGAAGATGAAGACGCGCTTGCCCGTGAGATAGGTGGAATCCACCGAGTGGCTGTACCAAGGCAGGCGGGAGCCCTGGGCCGCGACGACCGGCTCCACGTCCACCCCGGTCAGGGAGGCGACTTCCCGCAGGAAGTCCCGGGTGGCCCCCACGCCGATGGGAACGGTCCGGATCAGGGGCTGTTTGAGCTGCCGCTCCAGCCAGGAGCCGGTGGTCAGCGCCACCTCGGCATAGAGACAGCAGTTGAAGTCCGCGTCCGGGATGCGGGCGATGGCCTCCGGATCGGCCCCGAGAGGGGCGACCACGTTGACATCCACCCCCACCGAGTCCAGCAGCCGGGTGACCTCGGTGACGTCGTCGCGGCAGTGGAAGCCCAGGGCGGTGGGGCCGAGCAGGTTGGTCCTCGGCCTTTGCCCGGCGGGTCTCGGTGCGCGGGTTGCGGCGCCCGGTGCCGGGAGGCGGGGGGCCAGGACCCGGCGCACCACCTGGTAGAAGGTCTCGCTCGCCCCCCAGTTTTCTTGTCTCGAATAGGCGGAGAGCTCCAGGGGGACCACGGTCGAGGGCAGCCCCAGACTCTGGGCCAGGTCGCCTGCTTGGTCCTGGATCAGCTCCGCCGTGCAGGACTCGCCCACCAGCATGAGGCGGGGATTGAACCGGGCCTGGGCCGAGCGCACCGTCTCCTTCACCAGCTCTGCCGTGTCCGAGCCCAGGTCCCGGGCCTTGAAGGTGGTGTAGGTCACGGGCGGGCGCCGGTCGCGCCGCTCGATCATGGTGAACAGCAGGTCCGCGTAGGTGTCTCCCTGGGGGGCGTGCAGCACGCAGTGCACCCCCTCCATGGAGGCCGCCACCCGCATGGCGCCGATGTGAGGGGGCCCCTCGTAGGTCCAGACGCTGAGCTGCATGGCTAGACCCGGAGGCGCTCGCGGCGCAGCAAGGGGCGGGCGAAGAGCTCCGCCAGGTCCCCGGCCTGCTCGAACCCCTGAATGGGGCTGAAGACCAGCTCGATGGACCACTTGGTGGTGAGCCCTTCCGCCTCCAGCGGATTGGCCAGTCCCAGGCCGCAGACGGTGAGGTCCGGTCGATCCTGGCGCACCCGCTCAAGCTGGCGGTCGACGTCCTGACCTTCGCTGAGCCGCAGGAGTGCCGGCAGCAGGTCCAGCTCGGGTCCCAGGGTGCGGCGGTCCAGGTAAGGCGTGCCGACCTCCAGCAGCTCCATGCCGCACTCCCGGGCCAGGAACCGTGCCAGGGGGATCTCCATCTGGGAGTCCGGGAGGAAGCTCACCCGGCGGCCTGCCAGGGTCTCCCGATAGTGGCCGATGGCCAGCTTGGCTCGGGCCGCGGGAGCCGCGGTCACCTCGGCCACCCGTTCCTCCGACACCCCGAAGGCGCGTGCCGCCGACGCCAGCCATCGGCGGGTCCCCTCCACGCCGAAGGGGAAGGGGGCGGGGAGCAGCCGGGCCCCGCGCAACCCCAGCAGGCCCGCGGTCTCGTTAAAAAAAGGCTGGGCGAACAGGACGCAGGTCCCGTCGCCCAGGGGAGGAAGCTGCCGAGAGTCCGTGCTGGGGAGGAAATGAACGGGTCCAATTCCGAGGGCCGCGAAGAGCCGCGTGAATTGATCCTCGACCAGGTCCGCGAGGGTGCCGACCACCAGGAGGTTCCGCCCACCCTGGGGCAGGGGGGGTAGCTCCGGCACCAGCGCCGCCAGGCAGCGGTCCTCGCCCTGGGTGAAGGTGGTCTCGATACCGCTCCCGGTGAAGGCCAGGACCTTGACTCGCCCGGCCTGGGCCAAGCTTAGGCGCTCCGCGGCCTTATAGAGATCGAGCTTGATGACCTCCGAGGGGCAGGACCCGACCAGGAACAGGGTGCGGATGTCCGGGCGGCGCTCCAGCAGGCGGCCCACCACCCGATCCAACTCGTCGTTACAGTCGGCGATGCCCGCCAGATCCCGCTCCTGGAGTATGGCGGTGGCGAAGCGGGGCTCGGCGAAGATCATGACACCGGCCGCGGACTGGAGCAGGTGGGCGCAGGTGCGCGAGCCCACCACCAGGAAAAAGGCGTCGTGCATCTTGCGGTGGAGCCACACGATGCTGGAGAGGCCGCAAAAGACCTCGCACTGGCCGCGCTCATGCAGCAACTCCGGCTGACCCGACGTGCCGGGTCCGCTAACCGGCCGTGATCGGGCGAGCCCGCTCATGCCGTCGAGCCCGCTGGGCTGGTGGCCGGCTGGGTCGCTCGCGCCGCTCCCTCCCTGGGGGCCTGATCGGACTCGCGACGTGCCGCCCGGAGCTTGAGCAGGAATTGGGTGGCGTTGATCACATAGGTCGCGTAGGCCGCGAGGGCCAACAGCATCTGGTCCCGGGTGCCGAGGAGTCCGAGGGCCAGTGTCACCAGATAGGCGGTGTGAAGGGCCAACACCAGCATGCTGAAGACGTCTTCCCAGAAGAAGGGCCGGGCGAAGAGCCAGCGCCCGAAGACGACGCGCTCCCAGATGGACCCGGTGATCATGATGAGATAGAGGACCAGGGTCTTAACGACGATGGAGAGGGTTGCCGCCTGCTCCCCGGCGCCGGTCCACAAAAAACGCAGGACCAGCGCCAGACTGGTCAGGAAGACCAGAAATTGAATCGGGGCAAGGATCCCTTGGACCAGGGTCCAGGGCGACGCATCGCGACGCTCGCGCTCCTCTGGGGTGTAGAGAGGCATGGTCGTGCGGGCACCTAAAGGTTGGGTGGGCTGATTGGCGGACAAGGCTGGTTGTTCGCTCTCCCTGGACCACAATCTAGACCTCAGTCGCGCGAGTGTCAACGCAGATTGACGTCCGATGCGCTTGACATTCGCCAACCAAGGGACACACTTGTGGGGAGCCCGGTTGGCGCAGGGCGCCCCCTTGAGCGCGCCCCCGCCATCCGTCCCGCGCGATCAGGGGCGTCAAGCGCCAGGAATGACCCTTTGCCTCCCCCGAGATGTGCATCCGGACCCTCGCGAGGCTTGGTGATGCCGTTGCACCTGACTCCGTGGCGTGTCCTCCGTGGCGGAAGCCCGGGGTCTTAAGCGTGTGTGCCATCAAAGTGCCGGCTGAGCAGAAGGGCCCACCCGAGATCGGCGCGGCCGCCATGCTGGCAAGGACCGTGGCCGACATCGCCCTGTTGATCGATGATCAGGGGGCCATCCTCGATGTGTCCCTAGGTAATGAGGGCCTCGCCCAGGAGGTCAGCGCCGACTGGGTGGGCAAGCAGTGGACCGACACCGTCTCCGCCGACACCCGCCCGCGCCTCGAGTCCCTCCTGCGGGACCTGCGCGAGCATAAGACCAGCGACTGGCGCCAGGTGGCTCACCGGGGGCGCCAGGGGCGGGACATCCCGGTCCAGTACCGGGCCATCCAGGTGGGGGATCGAGGTCATGTCCTGGCCTTCGGACGGGAGCTCCAGGTCGTGGCCTCCCTGCAGCAGCAGCTCGTGGATGCCCAGCAGGCGCTGGAGCGGGACTATTGGCGGTATCGCCAGATGGAGACCCGTTATCGGCAGCTGTTCCAGAGCGTTTCGGAGGCGGTGCTGATCGTGGATTCGGCCGTGCGCCGGGTCGTGGAGGCCAATCCCGCCGCCGCGACGCTGCTCGGCGACGCGGGGTCCAAGCTGATTGGGCGACCCTTTCCCGAGGGCTTCGAGCCGGATGGGTTGCGTGCCATCGAGGCCCTGCTTGGCTCTGTATTGAGCAGCGGACGTGCGGAGAGTGTCAGGGCTCGGCGCCTGGGGGCGGAGGCGCAACTCACGGTGTCCGTCTCCCTCCTGCGCCAGGACGACGCGGTGCTGTTCGTGGTGCGCCTGAGACCCCTCCCCACCGAGCCCCAGGGACACCTGCTGCCCGAGCATGAGACGCGCCTCCTGAAGGCGGTGGGTGCGGCCCCCGATGCCATCCTGATCACGGACCCAGAGGGGCGCATCCTGGCCGCAAATCGCGCCTTCCTGAATCAGGTGGAACTCGCCACCGAGCACCTCCTGCGGGGCCAGTCCCTGGACCGTTGGCTGGGACGGGCCACCATCGATTTGAACGTGCTGCTCAGCACCCTGCGTCAGCACGGCTCCCTGCGGCTCTTCCGCACCATCCTGCGCGGCGAGTACGGGGGCACGGTGGACGCGGAGATCTGCGCCGCCGCCGTGCCCAACGGGGACCGCCCCTGCTTTGGATTTTTCATACGCGACGTGGCCCGGCGCCTGAGCGGGGCGCACGCGGCGGAGGGGGGCCTGCCGGTCTGGGTGGGGGAGCTCACCGATCGGGTGGGCAGCGCCCCCCTGAAGGACCTGGTGCGGGAATCCACGGACCTGATCGAGCGCCTGTGCATCGAGGCGGCCCTGAAGCTCACCGGTGGTAACCGGGCCTCCGCGGCGGAGCTCCTGGGCCTGAGTCGCCAGTCGCTCTATGTGAAGCTGGCCCGCTACGGAATCGGCGGTGAGACGCCGGAGCAGGAATGATGAGTGCCCGACGGGGGGGCGTAAATGTCAGGCTGCGTTGACAACGGCAACTGTCAGCGATAATTTCCGCCCATGGATCCTCCCGCTACACTCGCCCCCTCAGCAGCGCGGCCATCCCTCGCGGCGGGCCTGGAGCTCCTAAAGCCCATCACCTGGTTCCCACCCATGTGGGCCTTCGCCTGCGGGGTGATCTCCTCGGGGGTGCCGTTGGAGGGCCGCTGGCCGCTCGCGATCGCCGGGGTGATCCTGGCAGGCCCCCTGGTGTGCGCTACGAGCCAGGCGGTGAACGACTGGTTTGATCGTCACGTCGACTCCATCAACGAGCCTCACCGGCCCATCCCCTCGGGGCGCATCCCGGGTCAGTGGGGGCTTTACATCGCGCTGGCCTGGACCGCGCTGTCGCTCCTGGTGGCGGCGGCCCTGGGCCCCTGGGTGCTCGGTGCGGCGGCCCTGGGCCTGGTCCTG
>JBGSUY010000653.1:0-5298 GCA_041753195.1 Chromatiaceae bacterium | reverse complement strand
GGCTCGGCACGCCGATCGGCGAGGCCACGCGACCGGCCGAGCGCCAGGGCTGGTTCGCGCGCCTGTTTGGCGGCCGGTGATCCAAACTGGGTCCGACCGACGGGTTAGGGACCCGAAGACAGCGTCCACAATTTCACGGAGTCGCTCACCATGGAAGCCTGGTACGTCGTACAAGCCAAGGCCCGTCAGGAGCACCTGGCGGTCGAGCACCTCAGACGCCAGCACTATGAGGTCTACCTGCCTTTGGTCCGCCTGCCCAGGCGCCGGCGCGGCAGCTGGCAGCAGGTCACCGAGCCACTCTTTCCTGGTTACCTGTTCGTCCGCTTGGATCCCCAGCGGGACAACACGGCCCCCATCCGCTCCACCCGGGGGGTCATCGGACTGGTCCGATTCGGGGGCGCCCTCAGGCCCGTTCCCCAAGGCCTGGTGGAGCACCTGCTGGCAACTCAGGTGGATCCCGACGGGGCCATCAGCCAGGAGCACCTGTTCCGAGCCGGCGACCGGGTCGAGATCGTCTCCGGACCCCTCGCGGGACTCCAGGCCATCTTCCTCGCCCCCACCGGCCAGCAGCGCGCCCGCCTCCTGCTTAACCTCCTGGGCCGAGAGACCCGCGTCATGATCCCCGAGGACCAGCTCATGCCCACGAGCTGAGGTCCATACGGACCGAGCCAGTACCCACGGCCGGCGGTCTCCATCCAAGGGGCAAACGAGGCTGGAACCGGTTCGGTTGCCATCCCTGGCGCTGAATTTCGGCACCCGGCAGGAATGCCACGCACGGCGAGTATTTTCACCCCCGTCGTCCAGGACAGACGACGGTATACATCGTTCCCGCTGGCAGGTGTAAGCCGCGTAAGCCGGCCAGTGGTCGTGGACCAGTAGAAGTTTCAGGGTGGCCTCAACCACCCGCTCTCGCCCCATCGGCGCCCCAGTTGGACTTGCACCAATGAGCCGACACGCATGCCAGCCACACGGCAGGGTCGCTGTAACGTCACCCTGCTACCCGAAGGATCAACCGAGGTTGATATGTTAACCCCTTCACAAATGAGAGCCCGGTCCCGAGGTTAGGCTCTTGGCGCCAGGGGACAGGGGGATGCTTTCGCAAACCCGTATACGCTATCGGGGAGGCATTCGTCTCGAGGGGGCACGCAGAACCGCCGCAGTGGCAATTGTGCAGCTCCCGCGGCGCTGACAAGCCTTCCGCTAAGCGCCATTTTCAAGGGCTTAGGCCATTGCAAATGGCGCCATTCACTGGTCTCTCGGAAAGACATCCTGAAGCCTGCACGGTGCCCCGGGGGGCATGGATTCACGAATGGGGGGAGTAGTACGGTGGATGATCATCTGTTGAGCACGGGTTTGACTGCGTTCGCGGCCGCCTCGCTTCTGCTTTGGGTCCTGGAGCCCGCCGCTCGCCACATGGGGTTGGTCGATCGCCCCGGCGGCCGCAAGCTGCACACCAGCCCCACACCGCTGATTGGCGGTCTCGCCATGGCCGTCGCCTTCGCGTTCTCCGTCCTGTGGCTGGCGGTCCCCTTATCGGCCTACCGACTACTCTTTGCCGGGGCCTTGGTCCTAGTCGTAGTGGGCGTGCTCGACGATCTCCGGGAACTATCCCCCAATGCACGCTTCGGCGCCCAGATAGCGGCCGGACTCATCATGACCCTGGGGGCCGGGGTGGTGCTCGAGGACCTGGGTCACCTGGTATCTGTGGGACATCCGGTGTCCTTGGGCGTCTTTGCGGTACCCCTGACCCTGCTCGCGACCATCGGCGTGATCAACGCCGTCAACATGAGCGATGGGATCGACGGGCTGGCGGCTTCACTCACCCTGGTCGCCGTCGGCTCCCTGGGCCTGATCGCCTGGTGGGCGGGTCAAGTCGATAGCCTGGGGATCCTGATCTTGCTGGCGGGGGTGTTGCTCGCCTTCCTAGTCTTCAACCTGCGCCTCGATGGAAGCGCCTTGGTCTTCATGGGCGACGCGGGCAGTATGTTCCTCGGCTTCGTCCTGGCCTGGCTACTGGTAAAGTTCTCCCAGGGGGACGAGCGGCTCTTTGCGCCCGTCACCGCCCTCTGGATCTTTGCCTTGCCCTTGATCGATACGGTCTCGATGATGTTGCGCCGGGCACTCCTCGGGCGCTCACCCTTCCACGCTGATCGGGAGCATTTTCACCATATCGTCATGGCCGCTGGCTTCACCCCGAAACAGACACTCGCGCTGATGGTGCTGTTGGCCGTGATCGCCGCCACCATCGGCCTGGCGGGCCATTTCTTCGGGGTCGCAGAGCATTGGATGTTCCTCGGGTTTATCGCCCTGTTCGTGCTCCACTTCCGCATGGTCATGAGCGTCTGGCGAGTGAGGCGCTTCTTGAATCGCCCCCTCCTGTATCCCGCCGAGTCCCGCGCCTGAGGCCGTCCTGGACTCAAGCACGTGTGACTCCCAGAAATGCCGATAAAAATACCAAGAGGCGCCTAACCGCCTCTTGGTTTAATCTTTTTTGGCTTGAGCCAAGGAAAGGCTGACCGCCTACGGGCTGATCGCGGGAGAGGGGACGGGACGATCGTCGCTGCCTGTTTCGAGGGCGATTCCCGGAACAGCGATGGCCCCCAGAGCGGCCACCGGCACCCATCCAAGATTTGCGCCCGCGGCACCAGCGCCGGCGGACGCCGCCCCTTGCTGCTGATTGACAAGGCCCAAGGCACAAGGGCTCTTATTATCAATGGTCAGGAGTTGATTGGCCTCTAGGACATAGCGGCAGCCGTCATTGAACTGCACGACGGCGCTACTCGCTGCGAGTGACATGACGCGTTCGCCGACCTTCAGCACCATACCCTCGGTTGCGCCCACGTATTGCGCCCCCTTGCTGACCACCGCGTCGCCCGTGATTCGGGCCAGGGTGGCCACCTCCCCTTCAGCGGCCCAGGCCCCGGATTCGGCCGCGGACAGGGCTGCCACCGCGATGGCTGATACCAGTAACGCCTTCCTGTTCATTGAGCCCCCACATTGCAAGTGACAAGCAGCGGGTGAAGTATCTCACACTCCGCCAGCGTCGAACCGTGACGGATTAGACCTGTCAAGGCGCCAAGATCGGGCCAGCAGGGGCCGGAGCACCGGCGACTCCCCGCGGGGTTGGCATGGCCGTCACCTAGGGAGACGATTTGTTCTCGACGCGGGCGGCCGGGTTGGGAAGTCGGCGGATAGCCAGCCGGTCGAACCAGGCGCCGCCGTCGATCTTGTGCTCGAAAGGACGCCTGCCGGCGGATTCGAGCCGGATCTCCTGCAGCCTGCAGGACTCGGGCACCTCAAACTCGAAGCCGAACTCCCGCCAGTCGTTGGAGCCCAGGAAGCGTTCGCTCTCCCCAAGGTCGTCGGCCTCCGGTACGAGGCAGCGCAGGATCCACTTGAGCCCCCCCTGGCTCTCCAGGTTGTCGGTATGGACTCGGCCCGCGAGCCGATAGGTCCCGGGGTCGAGGAACAAAGGCTGATAGACATCGGCGAAGCGCCGCTCATGGCGACTGAAGAGCAGATGCAGCGCCTTGTCACCGTCGATGCCGTAGATACGTGCGCGATCAACCAGGGCCGTCGGCGCGCTGCGGAGATGCCAGTCGAAGCCCCAACCGGCGGGCTCCAACTCGAACCCGCCATCGTGGAGCAAGCCGAGTTGGGTCCGCTGGGCCCGGCTCAGTCCGTTCACCCATTCGATATACGCTTCGCTGATCCCGCCCTCCCGCTTGAGGCGCGCCACATAGGTCTGCCGCTCTGCCTCCGTGACCGGCGCCCGGACCGACTCGCGGCGCAAGGCGTAGATCAGGCGCACGGGCTCAATGTCCAGGGATCGTTTGGCCAGCTCCGCAAAGAAGGACTCCCACCAGGGAGGGGGAGCGGCGGCAAGGGGTTTGAAGGCGAGCACGGTGCGCGGGTCCTCGGCGAGCGAAAGGAGTATCGGAAGCAGCTGCCCCACGGCCTTTGGGTCGGCCTCCATCGAGAGGGACCAGTGCTGCAGGGCCCGTTGCAGGTCCCCTCGGGCCGCCCAGTCTCTGGCTGCCTGTCGGTGGATCCAGGGGTCGGCCGGCATCAACTCCACCGCCACCTGCGCCAAGCCCTCGGCCCGGGCCTGGTCACCCTGCCCCTGGAACATCGCCGCGGCGGTGGTCAGCGGGCGAGCGTCAGCGGGGTTCTCCGCATAGGCACGCGCCAGGAGCGCCCTGGCACCATCCGGGTCCTTCTCGCGGAGCGCCAGGGCCTGCGTATACAGTGCCTCGGGCTGGCGGCCTCCCCAGGCCAGGGCCTTGCTGGCGGCCTCAGGGTCTCCTGCATTGGTCCGCTCCACATAGTGCGCGGACAGTCCAAGGGCGGCGATGCGCCAAAGGACCAAAGTGGCAATGGCCAAAAGCAGAAACCGGCGCAGCATCAACAACGTCTTGTGTTCCTAATTCAGCGGCAGAGAATGGACGAGCCGCGAGATCTTATAGTCCCCCATCCAGGGGACCAACTCGAGATCGATCGGTCCCGATCTATCGCGCCACCTGGCCTGGGCCCCGGCCCGGGTTCCGATACGCAGGGTCCCGTGCCCCAGTATCCGCTGGTCCGGGGCGCTTCGCCATTGGACGCCCACGACCGTCATGCGGCGCTGGCCGGGCTGCGTCAAGAGGTCCAGGTAGGCCTTGCGAACGGCCGCGGCGCCCACCCCACCATTAACGACCGCATTTGCGGTGAAAAGGCTCACGAGGCCGGCGAGATCGCCCTTCGCAAAGGACCCTTCCAGTTGAGAGATGAGTCGCGAAAAGCCCCTAGGGTCGAGCCCAGCCCCCCCGGGAAGGGCTGGGCGCACAGCGTCACCCTCCCGGAGCCGCGCTTGGGCGGCTCGGTCCGGTTTCTCGCCGGCGGGCCGATCGATCACAGGGGGCTCCTGGGGCAGCGGGACAGGTATCGGGCTCTTGGGATCTTTAGTCGGGAGGTCGGAGTGTCCCCCTTCCCTGCCCCCGCGCGGCGCCTCAGGCCGAAGGGGCGGACGGGGTGCGCCGGCTTGTGGCGCCGGCGCAGCCACTTCCCGCTTGACCAAGGCTTGGTCCGGTGCAGCGTCATGGGCCGGCACCATGACCTCGGTTGCCGTGTGAGTACTCGGAATCGAGAGCTCCAGCGGTGACTCCCTGGCGGGCTCCGGTGCGGACTCTGGGGCGGGCTCTGGGACCGGCACGGGCGTGGTTCCAGGTTCTGCCCCGCCGGCCAACTGGGGCACGCGCGGCGTGTCGACCGCCCGTTTGACCTCGATCTCCCGCAAATAAGAGGGGCCGGCCGGGGCGC
>JBGSUY010000652.1:0-4943 GCA_041753195.1 Chromatiaceae bacterium | reverse complement strand
TGCTCGACCCCGCGCAGCCCCCCACCAGCCGGACGACCGCCGCGCTGGTGCTGCTGGTGCTGGCCCTGACCCTGGACGACCTGATCCCGCGCGAGCTGCGCACCTCATCCCAGGCCATCATGAGCCTGATGACCATCGCCGTGCTGGCCCTCTGGCTGCTGCTCGTGGAGCGGCTGCATCGGGGTGTGTAGCCCACCTTCGACTGTTCACCCCTTTATTCACGTAATCCCTTGTTGAGTTGTTCCCGCAGGGGCCAAGGTCGGCACTACGAGGCGCTTAGTGGATGAGGGCTTTGCGCGGCGGCAATCCTCGGTGGGGGCTGTGGGGGCAGTGGCAAATGCAGCCGCTCCAGCAGATGGGCGATGTAGTCACGGTGCTCGTCCAGCTCCGTGGTCCGCTAGCGGCTTCCCAGGTAGGCCGCGAGTTCTTCCTCAGACATCGACGCGTACTTGCGCACCGTGTTACGCGCGATCTCCAGCTCCTCCGCGATCGCGTGCAGCTAGCTGCCGCGGCCCGCGTCATACAGTACGCTCCACTCAGACAAGATTTGGGTGGGCTCTCTTATTCAGCGGCACCAGTAGCTGAGCCAGCTTCAAAGACAGCGCACCCCGCGACCTCGCCACCGGCACGACGCTGTCGGATCGGGCCTGCCGGACGACCTAGGCGGACGGCTGGAACACGATAAACTTGAATCAAGTGCCTGACGTGCCAGGAAAATCCCCCTTCGCCAACTCGAACCAGGGCAAGCCAAACAGCACCCTTTGCATCCGCAACGCCTACGCCAAGTTTTGCCTCGGAGTCATTTGCCCACCCACACCGCGCCGCCTCGCGGCAACTTTTGACCCCAGGACCCAATTCGGGCATGGGCGGGCATGGGGCCGCAGCCGCAGAGCGCTAAGACCCTATTTCTTGCACTTTCATAACGTTGTAGTTTTGCAACGCGTCTTTGGCGCCCATGAATTTGGCCTGTGTTATCCTCGCCTTGGGCAATATTCACCGCGTGCGGCAGGGATCATGCGCGGTCTGTCGCTTCTGTCCCCCGATTTGGAGGCAGTGTACTGATGAATGGTGTGCGATCGGGTCTTCGCAGCGCTGGGTTCATGTATCGATGGCTGGCTAGCTTGGCGACGTTGTGTGCGCTGGCCGGAGCAGCGTTACCGCCCTTGTCCCAGGGTGCGGTGGGCGACGATTATGCGCTCCAGCCTGGGGACCTGGTGAACGTCTCGGTATGGCGGGAGCCGGACCTAGATCGGACCCTTTTGGTCCGCCCTGACGGAGGGATCTCCTTCCCACTGGCCGGCGATCTGATGGCTGCAGGGCGGACGGTCGACCAACTGACGGCGGACATTGTGACGAGGCTCATCAAGTTCATCCCCAGTCCGGTGGTCACGGTGACCCTCCAGGAGAATCTGGGCAATCGAATTTATGTCGCCGGGCGCGTCAGCAAGCCGGGCGTTTATCTGATCAACCAGGATGTGAGCGTGATTCAGGCCCTGGCGATGGCCGGAGGCCCTACACCCTTTGCTGACCTAAAAGATATCAAGATTCTGCGCCGCGAGGGAGGCGTGGAGCGCGCAATCTCATTCAATTATAAGGAGGTAAAGCGCGGCGAGCGGCTTGAGCAGAATATCACTCTGCGACCTGGAGACACCGTCCTGGTTCCATGATAGAGGTGCGACGCAGGTTCGGTGGCGCGCCGATACCCCATCCAGTCGGCGTTGACGGCAGCCTCGCTACCCCCGTGCACAGCCCGAAGCCCCTTTCGATCGCCCAGGCCGCCGGCCTACTCGTCGCCTTAGGGACAGATCCGGCGTCCGCCGAGCGCTGGCGTCTGGAGCCCTCGGCGAGCTTGCAGCTCGGGTACGACGACAACCCGCAGCTCTTGTCGGTTGATGCCGAGGGGTCGTTCCTGACCACACTGAACGCCTCCCTCAGAGGTACCCGCAGCACCGAGGTGAGCGACCTGGGCGTTGCGATCGGATTCGCCGGCAATCGTTACAGCGATGCCCCGGATCTGGACAACACCAGCGGCTACGCTGGTATGGACCTAGGGTATCGCCTGGAGCGCCACCGATTTGGCCTGAGCCTGCGGTACATCACCCAGTCGACCTTGTACTCGCAGCAGCCGCCATCGCAGCTGAACCAGGTGAACCAACAGCAAGACACCGTTTCGGTGAACCCGAGCTGGGGCTATATCCTGAGCGAGCGGACAACGTTGGACTTGGCGGCCAGTTTCCATGACGTCTCCTACGAGGACGCCGGCCTTGTCCGCACCTCTGACTATCGTGTCGGCAGCGTAAATCTTGGCGTTGGCCACAACCTAACAGAACGGTTCGCACTCACTGGCAGCCTGGGCTATGAACGTTACGAGACCCAGGACATCACCAACGAGTACGACAACGTCCGGTTCCTGGCCGGCGGGAGCCATCAGCTCTCCGAGATATCCTCCTTGGCGGCACAGGCGGGCATCCGCTCCACGGAGCAAACTCGCGAGGAACCCCTCGATGGGCGTACGCTGACCAAAGACAGCTTGGGGCCCACCTTCAGCTTGAGCTACTTCAGGCAGTTCGAGGCGGGTGGCGGCCTTAGTCTGCAGGCGCGCCGCGATCTGGCGCCTACCGGCTCCGGGGAGGTGGTGGACAGCACGGGTCTCCTGGCCAGCCTGAGCATCCGCTTGCGACCCCAGTGGCAGCTCGGGATCACGGCCAGCGCCTTTCGCAGCAGAAGCCCCAGCGGTGACGCAGTGAGGGGTGACGAGACCTCGTACTCCATCGGGCCCCGCCTGAGCTACAGGATCGTGGAATCCTGGGGCCTCTCGATTGGGCACCTGTACCGCTCCCAAGGCTTCGGTGACTTGGGAGACGATGCCGTCTCTAACGCGGTCTACCTGAACCTGAGCTGGGCCGGCCCTCGGGACCTGTGAGGCGATAACCCGCGGGTCGTCGGGTCGGCGGTGGGCCCGTCGACTCGGACATTGCCAGCGGCGAGCACCGAGTCTAGGGCTGCACCGCAGCGGGGCAGTTCGCGGGGAATTTGTTGCTTCCATGGCTGGCCGTCCTCCCCTTTGGATGTGACCCAGTCATCGATGCACGAACACATATCGGGGGTATCTCCGTCCCTTCTCAGTGCTCCAGGTCGGATCGAACGAGGTCCCATCGTGCTCAGGTTAGGTGCTTACGGTCGCCGACGGGGGAGGCAGAGGTCCTCTAAGCGGTTGGGCGAGCCGGCGCTTATCACGGTTTCCCCTTTGCTGTTGCTGCTTGGCTACCTGACCTTCATGCCCGGCGCGCAAGCGGCCGGACACTTCGCGAAGGTGTATGCATCGAGTAACAAGGCGTCCCACACCGAGTGGGGAAGACGCTATGGGAACGGGGAGGGGGTGGCAGCGGACGTAGACAGCGCCATCCGCCTCTACTGCAATGCCGCGAACCAGGGTCACGCCGACGCCCAGTATTACCTGGGCTGGCTCTACTCGCGCGGCCGCGGGGTCAAGCGAGACGACGCCCTGGCCGCGGCCTGGTTCAAGAAGGCGGCGGGTCAGAACCACGCGCAGGCGCGCAACTTGTTACACCTGCTGCGGGTCAAGCCCAAGGCCCAGGCCACCTGCCCGACCAGCGGTGCACGACAGGGCCTTGGAAACGTGGCCTACTGATCGAGGCCGGCCCCAGCGGACCTTTACAAGCTCGTGAGATCCTTGGCACCCGAATTTCGGCTGGACCCGGAATTGGTGCTCGCCGTGATTCAGGTGGAGTCCAACTTTGATCCGGGTGCCCTGTCTCCCAAGAATGCCCAGGGCTGATGCAGCTCATCCCCGAGACGGCAGAACGTTTTGGGGTCCGAGACGCCTGGGATCCGGAGCAGAACCTGCGCGGTGGGATGGCCCATCTGCGTTGG
Organism: Chromatiaceae bacterium; assembly: GCA_041753195.1. GTDB lineage: Bacteria > Pseudomonadota > Gammaproteobacteria > Chromatiales > Chromatiaceae > Thiodictyon. The sequence continues at coordinate 1,049 of JBGSUY010000652.1, read as the reverse complement.
CTCCTGGATCAGTTCGGGGGGGGCCTGCGTCCGCGTGCCGTGCCGCTGCATGGCGGCGGGCATCCGGCTCACTCTGGGTTAGAATGCTGGGACGCTGACTCTGACTCTGCGAACAGATGCCGGGCGCAGACCGGGCAGGCTGCGTATCAGACCCTGGCGGCTTTCCGGCGTCAGCGGGCTATGAGCGCCGACTCCTCGCGCCATCAGGGCCAGAGTTTGAGGGCCGCGACGATCAGGGCACCGACGCTCACGGTCAGACCCAAGGACCAGAACATGAACCGGTCGATGCGCCGGGTTAGCTCCTCGAAACGCTTGTCCATCGACTCGAATCGTTTATCCATCGACTCGAAGCGCTTGTCGGCCTGCTGCCACATGGCATCGAAGCGCTTGTCCATCTGCTCCTGAAGGGCCTCGAAGCGCTTGTCGACTGCGTCGAAGCGCTTATCCATCTCCACCAGGATGGTCTTGATGAGCTCGCGCTGGTGCTTGAGCTCCTCCTCCACCCGCACCATGCGCTCGCGCAGCTCGATCTCGTAGACCGCGGGCGGCTTGCCCAAAGACTGCTCGGCCAGCCACACGCCGAGGTGGTCCTTGATAAATTGAATGTCCTCTTCGGCAAGGTTCACGGGGAGGCAAGCTCAATGAAAGTCTGCGCCCAGTATATCAAGCGTGCCGGTCGAGTAGCGGCTCGACGAACAGCGGCGCAATCTTCAAGCCGCCTGACGGCGGGTAACCGACAGGATGTCGGCGGCCCCGGTGGCCGCTTCGCGGCTCGGACCAACGACTGCCGGGCCCGTCAACGCTTCTTCTTGGCCCGAGGGTGGGCCTGGTCGTAGACCTGGGCCAGGTGCTGGAAGTCGAGGTGGGTATAGACCTGGGTAGTGGAGATGTCGGCGTGGCCCAGGAGCTCCTGGACGGCCCGCAGGTCGCCTGAGGACTCCAGCAGGTGGCTGGCGAAGGAGTGTCGCAGCAGATGGGGGTGGAGCCGGCGGGCGGCGCCCTGCTGTTGAGCCCACTGGGCGAGCCGCGCCTGGACGGTGCGCGGGTGG
>JBGSUY010000651.1:0-4438 GCA_041753195.1 Chromatiaceae bacterium | reverse complement strand
GTTGCCGCTGCGTCGGTGTCAACTCCTCCGCCTTGGCCAACCACTCGCGAAATGCCTCGGCCCGCATGGCGTCAACCTCCACATTCCACATGCCTATCAGAAGGATAGCTCGGGCCAACACTCAACGCGGACATAGCCTTTGTTTACGGGAGTTTAGGAAAGTTCGGCCGCGTCGTCCCGGAAGGCCGGCTCCGAGGCACGCCGCGCGCCGCGCCACTGCTCTGCGACCGCACCAGTCGTCAGCACTCCGCCGCATCCAACCTCTCGGACCCGCGGCGCTCCTTTGCCGAGGCCTTTTGTCCTTACTATCGCGCTACCACCTCGCGCCCTGGTGACATCACCGATGCCCCAGGTTCCGGCTCACAATCTCGACGACGACGTTAAGGAGCGCTTGCGGCCGCGTGCCCGCCGCCATGGCCACAGCATGGAGGAGGAGATCCGGGACATCCTGCGTCAGGCTTTGGCCGACGACGATGCGCCCGCGCCCCGATTGGGATCGCGCATCGCTGCTCGCTTCGCCGGCCGGGGCCTGAGCGAGGACCTACCGGAGCTTTGCGGACAGACCCCGCGGCCGGCCGAGTTGGAGCGGTGATTATCCTCGACACCAATGTGCTGTCCGCCCTGATGCGTGAGGAGCCGGAACGGCAGGTGGTGGAATGGCTGGACAGTCAAGCGGCCGCCTCGACCTGGATTACCAGTATCACGGTCTTCGAGGTTCGACTCGGCCGCGCCTTGCTCCCGGACGCTAGACGACGGCGCGCGCTCCAACAGACGTTCGAGGACCTGCTGGGGGAGGACCTGGGTGATCGGGCATCCGGTCCCTGCGATCACGTCCCCTGAAATTCGTTCTGCCTGGATCTAACGGCTCCGGATGCTTTGCTACCGCACATGAACCCCATGGACCTGCGTGCCCCCCCGAGGGCCTGCCGGGGGATCAGGTGATTGATCCTGTTCACATGGTGGGTGGAGGACTCCATCATGCCCCCTGTGGAGCGAGGGCGTCGGCGGGCAGGATCTCGCCGATGCGGCCGTTGAAGAGTTCTTCCATCCCGTGGGCTTGGGGATAGCTGGGCGCGATGAGGCCGTAAATGGTGCTCGGCGACGAAACAAACCGACCGCCTCGGGCGAACACTGTTGAAAAAGCCCGAGCTTCCCCCCCTGATTCCGTGGTCTGGCACGTCGGGTAGCAGGGTGACGGTACCGTCACCCAGCTACCCGACGTGTCTCGCGCCGGTTTTTTCTCAATTGACTGAAGTGCTGATACTGGTCCCATCGAGCGGCTTCCGTATACCGTCACCGAAATCGCCCGTCACCGAAATCCCGGGTGCACTAAGCGCAGTCAACCAGGAGCCGTGGCCGCAACAATCCCGTCCACAGGGCATAGCCCGCCGGCGAGAGATGCAAACCGTCGGCTAGGTAGAGCTCCGTCCGCCGACGGCCGCGAGAATCGAATGCCGAGGTCGCCACGTCGACCCAACGGCGACGGCCATCTTCCTCCGCGAAAGCGGCCAGCAGGGCATTCAGTCGACGGGCTTGGGCCCAGCGGCGGCGTCGCGCAGGACTGGGTTTGACCGCGAGGAGGTAGAGCCGCGCCTGCGGCAACTCTCGGAAAAGCAGGTCCGAGAGGGCCGAGACCTCCCTCAGGACCTGAGCTGGCGTTTTTCCAGTGCGCTCCTCAAGATCGTTCTCGCCGGTGTAAAGAACAACGGCGCTCGGCCGATAGGGCAGCAGGATGCGCGGGGCAAAGTACAGCACTTGATGGGTCTGAGCGCCACCGAAGCCTCGGTTGAGAACTGGCAGGGGTGCCATGTCGCGCTGCAGGGTTATCCACATCCGGATGCTCGAGCTCCCGGTGAAGACGATGGCACCTGACGGAGGACGTGCGCGCTGGTCCCCCTCCTCGTAATCCCGAATCTCCGCCTCCCAGGTATCGGGCGGTTCAAGCCAAAGACGGGGCGCCATGCTAATCTAGCCACTTCGCTCAGCGGGCAATGGTGCCAATACGCGGGCCCCGTTAACTGCCGTCGGGGCCACTCGAAGAAAATCTCCCCGACAATGATCCCGCGGATACTGGCTGATGTCCAAGACCAGTTCTTCTAAACCTCGCGATCCCCTGCTCGACCTTTGGCGTGGCCTGGCCCTAGTGGACATGGCCTGGGTGCACCTGGCTACCTATCCCATCGGGATGGCCGCCGTACTGGCCGCCTGGATCGGGGACTATACGCGCTTCGCGGCCGGCGCCTTCGTGTTCATCTCGGGTCTTTCGGTAGCGCGGGTGTTTGGACCCAAACTCGCCGGGGATCCAGCGGTGGCGTGCGCCACCCGCGGCCGTCTGTTCCGCCGTGCCCTGATGCTGGCCGCGCTGGATCGCCTCGTTGCGGTCGTCTTCACCCTGCTCGAACGTACCCTTTCGGTGCCGCCGAGCCTGACACCGCGCTATCCGGATGTCCTTGATCTCCTGACCTTCGCCGAGCCCGGGGTCACCGGGGGCTTGCTGTCCCTCTATGCCATCCTGCTGGCGGCGACACCCCTGCTCGATGGGGCGCGGCGGCGATTCGGCAGTGCCGCGATCCTCGCCGCCAGCGTCGCCCTCTTTGCCCTTGCCCATCTCGGCGCCTTCGGGACACCAGGGGCGGTCTGGCCCTTCCCCTTCGTCTATTGGCAGCCCTTGTTCGTGGCCGGCTACTTGGCGTCCCACCAACTCGCCGCCCTGCGGGACGGTTCTGGGGGCATCTCGTGGCGGTGGCTCGCGGCCATCTCTGGTGCCTTCGCGGTCTTGTTCTTGCTCCGCAACGGCATCTCCATCGGCCTGCTCGAGCCTTCGGCGATCCCCGCCTGGGCCTTTTTGAAGGTACCGTTGAGCCCGGCTGAGCTTGCCTGGTACCTAGCCGTCTCCGGCTTCGTGCTCACCTGGTCGGCTTGGGTCTGGGAACGCACTGCGTGGACCCGATGGCTACTGGGCTGGCTGCCCCTGCTCGGGCGGCAGAGCCTGCTAGTCTACGTGGCCCACCTGTTTGTCCAGCTGGCTCTCGTCGAGGCGCTGACACTGCTTGATCCGCCGCCGCTCGTGCGCCCCCTGGTGCTGCCGTTGATGGCGCTGATCCTGGTGGGAGTCGCGTTCGCGGGGACGGGATTGCAATACGGGATGACGCGTCGGCCCGCCCCCGCTATCGTGGGCAGCGCCGTCATGGCTAGCACCTTCGGTATCGTGCTGGCGATGCAACTTGTGATCGGTACCCCCGCCGGATGGAATCTTGACGCCAGCGCCGAGAATCGGCTCGGGCCATCCCTGGGGACGGACGCCGGGGCGGACATTGCATCGCTCGGAGAGATGGATCCAGATTCCGACCAGGCCCCTTGGTCCACGGAATCGGGTGGCGATCGGTACCAATGGTTCATGATCCCCTCCGAGGATAACGAGCTCACTGAGTTCGTCTCGGATAGCTAACGCGGAGGGCAAGCAGCAGCGCGAGTCCGGGGTTCGTAAAACAGGACTTCAGCGCGCCCAGCCCCTAATCGGAGGAGCAGCGCGCGAGATACGCCGCCTCGCCGTCAACACCCCGGCCCTGTGGACGGCTCCGACCACCACCGCGGCGGAGCGTCAGGCGATCGTTCGCCAGCTCATCGAGCGGGTCATCGTCCCCGTGCGTGACGACACCAAGCAAGTGCCTGTGGAAGTGCACTGGCCCGGCGGTCACCGCACCGCCACCGAAATCATCCACCCGGTGGCCCACTTCGAGCAGCTGAGCTACTACCCCGACCAGCTGGCGCGGGTCGTCGCCTTGCAGGGGTAGGGTTTCACCTGTACCGCCATCGCCGAGCGGCTCAATGCCAAGGGCTGGCATCCACCCAAACGACGTGACAATTCCCGGGGGCCGCAATTCCCCGGGGACAGTATACGTAACTCAGGCCCACGGCCGGCGAAGCACAAATGTCTGAAAGGGTATCGTAAGGGGCCCATCGGCTGGAGCGCCTCCGTTGACTAGCGGTGTGGCGACAGTGACCTGCGGAGGGGATGATGTTGGCCGTCTGGTCCGCTCCAGCATGGCACTTGTAATCGCACTGAAGGCTCGAGGCCCGGGCATCTGTCTGGATCTCGCGACGCCTTGCGCCCGGGTTCACTCGATGTAGGGTTCGGCGATACGTGGACGACGAGTTCGGGCAGCGTTGGACGCTGCAGCGGTGCGGTCTAATCTCCGGAAGATGGCTGGATCGCCGGCTTGGCGCGGTGCCTCATCATGCTCATGGTGCTTAGGTCCAGCACGTCCCCGGGGGCGGGGATGACCGCCTCGATCTTCCGCGTCTCCCGAACCCTGAACTGGAAGGCCTGTTTGGCCTCGGTCTCGCCATGCACCAGGCAGACGGCGGGGCTGCCCTGGAACCCGCCCAGCCAACGCAGCAGGTCCGCCTGGTCCGCGTGGGCGGAGAGGCCGCCGAC
>JBGSUY010000650.1:0-7112 GCA_041753195.1 Chromatiaceae bacterium | reverse complement strand
CCGCCAGGGTTGCCCGCTGCGGTCGCCGATGGCCCGCAGGTCGCCGCCGATCTGCACCAGGGCGTGGCGTACGCCGAACGCCCGCAGGGCCTCGATCGCCAGGTCGATCGCATAGCCCTTGGCGATGGCGCCGAAATCGAGCTTCAGGGCCGAATTGGCCCCCTGGAGCTCCAGCCCCTGGATGCGCACATCGGACATCTGGGGATTGGCCTTCACCAGGCGTTCGACGGAGCGCCGGCTCGGCGGGGGCTGGCACTCGGTGGTATCGGCGTGGAATCCCCAGAGATCGACCAGGTGACCGATGGCCGGATTGAAGAGCCCCCCGCTCTGCTCGGCATAGCGCTGACTCAGGCGCACCAGGGGCATGACCGAGGGCGGTGCGACGAACGGCTCCCCCTTGGGCAGGAGTTGATTGATCCGGCCCATGGGGCCGGGCTCCCAGGCATGCCAGGCCCGGTGCATGAACTCGAAGTCCTGCTTGATTGCGGCGGCGGCGCGCTCTGCCTGAATGGGATTGACCCCCACCAGGCTCAGGTCCACCTGGCTGCCGAAGGCGTTGAAGCGTGTCGTGGTGACGGGGGTCTCCCCCCGGCAGCCCGCGAGCATGAGCCCAAACACCAGCATCGTCGCGCCAAGCGCCCATACCCCGGCGGTGCGGCTGGCGGTGCGGGGCAGGAGGTACGGCATGGGTAGCTCTTTGGGTTTTCAAGCGGGGGCTGTTCAGGCGGCGGGCGCCCCGTCGGGCGGCTGGGTCGCCCCGGTGATGCCTCAGCGCGCCGAAAGCCGGGCGCCTATCGCGTCCATCAGGTCGCCCGCGATGTCCAGGCCGAACTGGGCGTCCAGCTCGCGGATACAGGTGGGGCTGGTAACGTTGATCTCGGTCAGGTAGTCGCCGATCACGTCCAGCCCGGCGAACAGAATGCCCCGGGCGCGCAGCTCAGGTCCGACCTGGGCGGCGATCCAGCGGTCCCTCTCGGTCAGTGGGCGACCTTGCGCGGAGGCCCCCGCTGCCAGGTTGCCCCGGGTCTCACCCGGGGCCGGGATCCGCGCCAGGCAATAGGGTACTGGCTCCCCGTCGATCATGAGCACCCGCTTGTCCCCGTCCCGGATCTCGGGTAGGTAGCGCTGGGCCATGCAGAAGCGCCGCCCCCGTTCGGTCAGGGACTCCACGATCACGCTCAGGTTCGGATCTCCCGGGCGCAGGAGAAAGACGTTCGCCCCACCCATGGCGTCCAGGGGCTTGAGGATGATGTCCCCCTCGGCGTGCTGAAAGGCACGGATGTCGGCGAGCCGGCGGGTGATGAGGGTCGGGGGGGTGCAGTGCGGGAAGTCCAGGGTGAAGATCTTCTCGTTGGCGTCCCGCAGGCTCCGGGGATCGTTGATGACCCAGGTGCCGGCCCGTTGGGCCTGCTCGAGCAGGTAGGAGGCGAAGACGTACTCCATATCGAAGGGCGGATCCTTGCGCATCAGGACCGCGTCCAGGGCGTCGAGTGGCCGGGTATCCTCCCCGGTGAAACGGAACCAGTCGGCGGGATCGTCCATGACCTCGACCCGCCGCATCCGCGCCTGGGTGCGGTTGCCGAGGACGAACAGGTCGCCCACCTCCATGTACCACAGTCCCCAGCCGCGCCGCTGGGCGGCGAGCAACATCGCGAAGCTGCTGTCCTTCTTGATGCTGATGGACCTCAGGGGGTCCATGACGACGCCAATCTGTACGGCCATGTGGGCGAGTGTACCCCAGCCCCTGAATACTGTCAGGGGATGTTGGCAGGAGGTGTTGGCGGCGATCTGGTGGGCGGCCCCCGGCGTGTCGTGGGCGCTGTCGGTTAGGGCAGGGGACCTCGGGAGTCTCGGCTTGGGCGCCACCCCGGTCGGTCTAGCGCCGGACCCCCCTCGGGTCACAAAACCTTGGCCCCCGAGGCCACGACTTACGGGACGGTGACGCCGTTCTCATCGGCGCCCATACCCCTCCGTGGTACAAGAAAGGCCGTTCATCGGGGGCGGTCGGCGGGCTTAGATGGGCCTTGCCGAGCGCAATCTAGGTGGAGTCGCGGTGTTGCCCACGCCTTGAGCCGCGCAATCTGGAGGGGGTAGGGGTTGAGCGATCGGGGGCTTCTGGGGGCGGTTGGCGGCCGGGCCGGTGCGGGCCCCGGGCGCGCTGGTGCCGGTGGATTTAAGGGAAGGGGGCGTCGGTGATGGGCGGGCCAATCGACAGCGGCGTGGTTGCCGCGGGGAGGGTGCTGGTCATCGATGACAGCAAGACCATTCGCCGCACCGCCGAGACCCTGCTCGCCAAGGCTGGTTACGAGGTGCAGACCGCGGAGGACGGCTTCGAGGCCTTGGGCAAGGTCTTGGAGTTTCAACCGGACCTGGTGTTCCTCGATATCATGATGCCGAGGCTGGATGGCTACCATACCTGCGCCCTCATCAAGGGCAACGCGGCCCTGCGCCATATCCCGGTGGTGATGCTCTCCAGCAAGGACGGGCTCTTCGATCGCGCCAAGGGGCGTCTGGTGGGCGCCGAGCTCCATCTGTCCAAGCCCTTCACCGGCGAGGAGCTCCTTGATGCGGTCAAGCGGCACTTGCGTCCGGAATCCAGGCAAAGGGCCTAGGAACCGTCACCGGTCCGCTTCCCAGGCCAGATCCGCAGGGCCTCTAGCCGCCACAGGGTTCACATTGCCAGGCTCGCAGACGAATGATGAAACGCTTCTTCCAGAGAGCCGACACCCCAGACACCGCAGTCGAGGGACCGTCCGGTAACTCCGCGACCGTCCTGGTGGTGGACGATTCACCCACCGAGACCCGGATCTTCGTGAACGCCCTGGTCAAGGCCGGTTTTCGAGTGGAGACCGCCGCTAACGGGGAGGAAGGGGTCGAGATGGCCCGCCGCCTGCGTCCCGATCTGATCCTCATGGACGTCATCATGCCGGTCCTGAACGGCTTCCAGGCGACTCGCATGCTGCATCGGGATGAGGCGACGGCCGACATCCCTGTCATCATGGTGACTACCAAGGATCAGCAGACGGATCGCACCTGGGGGTTACGCCAGGGGGCCGTCGACTATCTGGTGAAACCCGTCGACCCCGCGGAGCTCCTCGCACGCATCCGCGGACGCCTGGGGGGCTAGGCGATGGGCTCCGGTGCCCCGTCCGGCTCTTCGATCGAGTCCCGCCAGGGCGGGGATCTCTATCGGTTGATCGCCGATCTGGACGGACGGCTTCGTGCCCTGGACACCCGTCTGCCGGGAGACACGCCCTCGGTGCCGACTTGGGCGGGCGTCCTGTTTCGGGTTCAGCGGGCCCTGCTGCTCGCCCCCCTGGCCCAGATCGTCGAGGTGCTGGAGCCGCCCGCGGAGATCACCCCGATCCCGGGAACCCGGTCCTGGGTGATCGGGGTGGCGAACAACCGGGGAACTCTGTTGCCCATCTTCGATCTTTCCGTCCTGGTCCATGGGGGAACGGCCGTGCCCCGTCCTACCGATCGCATCCTCGTGGTGCGCCAGGATGATATCCCCTGCGGCCTGTTGGTGAACGAGGCGATCGGGATCCGCCATTTCGAGACGGCAGAGCGCCAGTCGGAGCCGCCCGCCGGGCTCGGTGTGCTCAAGCCCTTCGCGGAGGCGGCCTTCCCACTCGAGGGGGATGCGGTGCCGGTGCTGGCCCTGGATCGACTGTTGGCGGATCCGCTGCTTCAAGTGGCGGAGATGTGACGGTCCCCAAAGGGGAGCTGATGACAGGGGGCTTTTTTGGACGATAGGCAGGCCCGGCCCTCGGCGATCGCCGGGGCGACCAGGGAGATGCGGGTGACAGGACAATCTGGCGGATCATCCGCGCGCCCGTAAGGCGGGACCATTCAACGAGACCGGGAGTCGGTGCGACATGGCGAAGCAAACCAAGATGACAGCGGGCAAGACCGGCGCGAGCGGGGCTCGGGGCTTAGCGATTCTGCTCTTGCTCCTGGCGGTGGCCTTTGCGTTGCTGGCCCTGGTGTCCTACATCCTGACCAGCAATCTGGACGAGCGCAACGCGCGCCTGTCCCTGACCGCGGCGGCCCAGAAGACCTTGGCCCAGCAGATGGCCCGCTCCGCCGGCGAGTCGGTGCGCGGGAACGCCGAGGCCTTCGGGCGTCTGCGTCAGGAGCGAGATCGCTTCCAGGCCGGGATGGACGCACTCCAGGGCGGCTCCCAGGGGCAGCGGCTCGCCCCCTTCCCGTCCCAGGTGGGGCCCCAGCTGGAGGCCGCGGACCTGGCCTGGCGAGGCTATCGGGAGGAGACCGATCGGGTGCTCGGCGCCGAGGGTGAGATCCTCGAGCTACATGAGCTCGTTAAGACCACCGGCGCCCGCCTGCCCGAGCTAGGTATGGCCATGAGCCAAGCCGCTGACCTGGTCGCCAAGGAGGGGGCCCCCGCCGCCCAGATCCTGGAGGCCGGACGCCAACTTGCCCGGGTCGAGGCGATGAAGTCCGCCCTGGGCCAACTGCTCGCGGGGGGCGGCGACGCCGGAGCGGCGGTTAAGATCGGCACCGAGGTCGCCGATGAGTTCGCCGCCGTCCTGAAGCGGCTGGTGCAACAGTCGAGCGAGGGGGACGACTCCGCGGCCCGCGCCGCGCTGGATGAGACCGGGCGCCTCTTCGGCACCATGCGCTCCGGGAGCGACCGGATAGTCAAGCTGGTGCCCGCCGCCCTGCCGGCCATGGACTCACTACCGGCCCTGGAGGCCGCCGGCGCCAAGCTGGACAGCGCCTTGGACCGCCTCGTGGAGGCCTACCGGCAAGCCCCAGGGGAGTTTCGATTGGGGCCGGTCGGCATCGGTCCCTGGGCCCTACCCTTATTTAGCGTCCTGGCGGTGCTCACGGTGCTGGTCCTCGGGACCCGAACCCTGACTGACGCCCGCCGCCAAGAGGCCATGTCGCGCGCCCAGACCGAGCGGGACGAGCAAGCCATCTTGACCCTCCTGGACGAGATGGGGAACCTGGCCGACGGCGACCTGACCGTCGAGGCCACGGTCACCGAGGACAAGACGGGTGCCATAGCCGATTCCATCAATTACGCGGTGGAGGCCCTGCGGGGGCTCGTGACCACCATCAACCGGACGGCCGAGAAGGTCAGCAACTCCGCCCAGGAGAGCCGTTCCATCGCCTTGCGCCTGGCCCAGGCGAGCTCGGTCCAGTCCGACCAGATCAACCAGACGTCCGGGGCCATCCAGTCTCTCACCCAGCAGATCGACGAGGTGGCCAAGAACGCCGGGGAGTCCGCCGAGGTGGCCTCACGCTCGGTGGAGGTGGCGGGACGTGGCGCCCAGACGGTGCGCGACACCATCCAGGGCATGGACGGTATCCGCGAGCAGATCCAAGAGACCTCGAAGCGCATCAAGCGCCTGGGGGAGTCCTCCCAGGAGATCGGCGAGATCGTGGAGCTGATCGACGACATCGCCGACCAGACCAACATCCTGGCGCTGAATGCCGCCATGCAGGCGGCGATGGCGGGGGAGGCTGGCCGCGGCTTCGCGGTGGTGGCGGACGAGGTGCAGCGACTCGCCGAGCGCTCGCGCAATGCCACCAAGCAGATCGAGGTCCTGGTGCGGACCATCCAGGCGGACACCAACGAGGCGGTGAGCTCCATGGAGGCGAGCACCGCCGGCGTGGTGGAGGGGGCGAACCTCGCGGAGAACGCGGGCGACGCCCTGCGGGAGATTGAGAACGTGTCCGCCTATATCGCGGAGATCACCAAGCGGATCGCGGATTCTGCCCAGCGTCAGTCCCGCCAGGCGGCCGAAATTAACGGGACCGTGCAGGCGATTCGAGGGATTACCGAGGAGACGGCGGACGGGACCCAAAGGGCGGCGGCGGCGGTCGAGGAGCTGGTCCACCTCGCCACCGAGCTGCAGCACTCAGTGGCCGGTTTCCGGCTTCCCTGAGGCAAGTCCCGTTCTCACGCTCCCGTCGCGATCCCCACGGGCAAGGGTTCCATGACAGAGAAGGTTGTCGGCGGTCTGAAATGGGTCAAGGGCGAGATCGCCGCGACCCTGCGCCGGGTTCGTGACCTGGTGGAGACCCATGGGGCGAGCGGCGAGCCCGCCCGGATGAAGGAGGCGGCCGACGCCCTGTTGGAGGTTCGCGGCGTCCTGATGGCCCTGCAGCTCACCCTGCCGGCGCGCCTGGCGGAGGAGATGCAGCGCTTGGCGGAGGCCCTGGGGAAAGGGCTGGTTCCCAACCCCGAGGGCGCCGCCGAGGCCCTGATGCTCGGCCTGATCCAGTTGCCAAACCACCTGGACCGTCTGGAATCAGGGGCGGACCTGCCCCCCTTGATGCTGTGGCCCACCATCAACGACCTGCGGGAGTCCCGGGGCGTCCAACCCCTGACCCAGGCGGAGCTCTTGGTCCCTGGCTCGGTGCTGGCGGAAGACGCCGATTCCGAGCTGACACCCGAGGCTCTCGAGGCCCTGGGGGGGGTCACCCGTAAGGTGCGTCCCCACTTCCATCGCCACCTGCTCGACTGGTACCGCCCCGCCACCGGCGCCGATGGCCTGCAGAACCTCAGGCGCCTGTTCCATCAGCTCGATCGCTACTTCGAGGAGGGGGTCCTCGCCGATCTGTTTCGCCTCGCCGAGTCCTACGCCGAGGCCCTCCAGGAGGGTCAGTTGTCCGGGGGGCCGGCGGCACAACCCTTGGTCGGGCGTCTGGATCGGGTCTTCAAGCCACTCACCCTGGCCCCGCCAGAATGGCCGCAAGCCCAGGCCCGCGAGCTGATCGACGAGTTCCTGGACGCCCTTGCCCATTGCGAGGTGCAGACCCCGGTGGTCGTCGAGCTGCACAGCCGCTATGGGCAGACCGCGGTGCTCGCGGACCTGCCCGAGGGCGTCAGCGAGGCCCTGGCCGGACTCGCCGCCACGGTGTTGAGGGAGCTCGTGACCATTAAGGAGCGACTGGACCTCTTCGTGCGCAGCGAGCGATCGGACCGCACGCCCTTGGACGAGATCCGCGTGAGCCTGCGCGACCTCGCCCGCACCCTGGAGGTCGCCAACACGGGGCGACTACCCGGGAGGCTGCGGGACCTGGCCGAGGGATTCGGCGATCTGGCCATGTCCGACGCGGGCGAGGACGCCGTGCGTCTC
>JBGSUY010000649.1:0-4371 GCA_041753195.1 Chromatiaceae bacterium | reverse complement strand
CGCTGCGGCTTCCGGGTCGTCTCCAAACAGTCCCGGCTGGATCGTGTCGCTCATCGCTCGCCCCCCTTACTTCAATGGGGCCATTCTACCCCAGTACCCCAGCGGAGCACGGGGTTGGAGGTTTTTTCACAGACTCTCAGGGAACGACTGCCGCCGCGCGCCTCAGGGGCGGAGCGGCGCGGAGCACCTCCAGCCCGGCGTCGGTCCGGTGGGCGTTCTCGCTCAGGTGCCGGCGCCAGGCCCGAGCCCCGGGTTGTCCCTGGAAGAGCCCGAGGATATGCCGGGTCATGGCGTTGAGCCGGACCCCAGCCGCGAGCCCCCGCTCGACGTAGGGCAGGAAGCGCTCCAGGACCTCCAGGCGGCTCGGGATTGGTGCGGGGCCGCCGAAGATCAGGCGGTCGGCCCGGGCCAGCATCCAGGGGTTCTGATAGGCCTCGCGCCCGATCATGACGCCGTCTAGGCCGCCGAGGAGCTCCACCGCCGCATCCAGGGTCTGGATGCCGCCGTTGATGACCAGGGCCAAGGACGGGAAGTCCCCCTTGAGCCGCTGGACCCAGTCGTAGCGCAGGGGCGGGATCTCCCGGTTCTCCCGCGGGCTGAGGCCTTGGAGCCAGGCCTTGCGGGCATGCACGATCAGGGCATCGCAGCCGGCCTCCGCCACCTGGCCCACGAAGTCCACCAACTCCCCGTAGCTGTCCCGCTCGTCGATGCCGATGCGGGACTTGACGGTCACCGGGACCTCCACTGCCGCCTTCATGGCCGCCACGCAATCCGCAACCATCTGGGGCTCCGCCATCAGACAGGCGCCGAAGCGCCCGTTCTGCACCCGGTCCGAGGGGCAGCCGACGTTGATGTTGATCTCGTCATAGCCCCAGTCGGCCCCGAGGCGGGCACACAGGGCCATTGCCTTCGGGTCCGCGCCGCCGAGCTGCAGGGCCACCGGGTGCTCCATGGGGTCGAAGCCCAGGTGCCGTTCCCGATCCCCGTGGATCAGGGCCCCGGTGGTGACCATCTCCGTATAGAGCAGGGTGTGGCGGGTGATGAGGCGAAGGAAATAACGGCAGTGGCGGTCCGTCCAGTCGAGCATGGGGGCAACCGCGAGCCGGCGGTCGAGGGGCGCTCTAGGGCTCATGGATCCGTTCCCGGCTCACCCATGGCGGCGCGCAAAGAGTCGATGTCCCAGGGGGGTCAGCGCCAGGTCGAGTAGCGCAAAGGCCAGGATCAGCAGGGCCAGGTCGAGCCAATCCAAGGCCAGGTGCTGCATGACGAGCAGCACCGGGATCAGCGACTCCGGCACCGTGTCCAGGAGGGGCACCGTGGTGCTCGACGCGAGCCCCAGGCGACGCTTAGTGAAGCTTGCCAGCAGATCACCCAGCATGGCGCCCAGGGCCACCAGCAGGCCGATCTGCCAGGGCAGCCCCAGGACCATGGCGGCGAGCGGTGTCGCAACTAGGGCCGCCAAAACGCCGCGCACCGTCTTGGTAGACCCAAACAGAGGTCGCCCGTCCCTCAGCACGCGGCCCCCGTCCAGGGGGCGACCCGGCCCCAGCAGCAACCCGAGCAGGGCCGGAAGCCCGTTTGCCAGCAGGATCAGCGCCAAGGTCGCGAGGATCAGGAACCAATGGGGATGCACAGCGAAAGGCTCCTCAAGCAAGCACGCGCAGTATAGACCAGGGACCTGCGCCCGCCCTTTCGGATTCCAGCGCCGGCCGGGCGTTCCCCAACGTCCGCCGTCTTGGGGATATACACTCAGCTTGTGGCACCTCGGGAGCCGCCGATTTATCGGGGACTTTCAGGCCGCGACCGGGGGCCGGGCCTTACTCGAGCGGCCCGCGCCGCCTCGCCCCTTCGTGCCGGCCCCGCCGGCTTAACCACGGGAGTAGAGATCATGCCCACCTGGATCCTGGTTGCGGACGCGAGCCGCGCCCGTGTCTTCGCCGCCGAGAAGGCCGCGAGTCCTTTGACCGAGATTCGCGCCCTAACCTCCCCGCAGGCGCGGCTCCACGAGGGCGACCTGGTGACGGACAAGGGGGGGCGGGACCGCAATCCGGGTGTCGGCGCCCACGGATACAACGTCGAGGACGCGCACAAGCAGGACAACGCCGAGCGTTTTGCCGCCCACGTTTGTCAGGAGCTGGAGGCCGCCCGCAATGCCGGGGAGTTCCGCAAGCTCTATGTGGTCGCCGCGCCGAGCTTCCTCGGTATGCTGCGTCGCCACCAGTCCAACTCCCTGCGCCAGCTGGTCGCCGGCGAGGTGGACAAGAATCTGTCGACCCAGGACGCTGCCAGTATCCGCAAGTGCCTGCCAGATTATCTCTGAGCCCCGCTCCTCGGCGCCCGAGGGTGTCGGAACGAAGACCTATGGTAGCCTCTGGGGTCATTGAGCCCCGCGCACGGCGTGTCGGGGCTGAGGCGCAGACGCAGACCCAAGCCGGAGCCCCAGCATGACCAGCCGTCTCTTCGACACCATCGTCATCGGCGCGGGTCCGGGGGGCGAGGGGGCGGCCATGAAGCTCGCCAAGGCCGGCCAGCGGATCGCGGTGGTCGAGGCGCACAGCAGCGTGGGCGGCGGCTGCACCCACTGGGGCACCATCCCCAGCAAGGCCCTGCGCCATTCCATCCAGACCCTGGCGGACTATCGGCGCAATCCCCTGTTCCAGGGCATCCGCAGCCAGTTGGAGGTGGAATTTCCCGACCTGCTGCGGGCGGCGGACGGGGTCATCAGCGACCAGGTACGCACCCGTTACCGTTACTACCAGCGCAACCGGGTGGAGGTGGTCTTCGGCCACGCTCGATTCACCGCCCCGGACCGCATCGAGGTGCTGCGCCCGGGCGGTCTGGCCGAGGAGCTTGGTGCCCGCCACTTCGTCATCGCTACGGGCTCGCGCCCCTACCATCCGCCCGATGTCGACTTCACGCACCCTCGGGTGCTGGACAGCGACTCGGTACTCGGGCTCCAGCACACCCCGCGCTTGATGACCATCTACGGGGCAGGCGTCATCGGCTGCGAATACGCCTCCATCATGAGCAACCTCGATGTCAAGGTGAACCTGGTCAACACCCGCGACCGGCTGCTCTCCTTCCTGGACGATGAGATCACCGATGCGCTCTCCTACCACCTGCGCCAGGGGGGCGTGGTGATCCGCAACGACGAGACCTACGCGGGGGTGGAGGCGCGCAAGGACGGGGTGGTGCTGCACTGCAAGTCCGGCAAGAAGTTCAAGACCGACGTCCTCCTGTGGGCCAACGGCCGCACCGGCAATACTCAGGCAATGGGGCTCGAGGAGATTGGGCTCATCCCCAATGCGCGCGGCCAGATCGAGGTGAACCAGAGCTATCAGACGGCGCTGCCGCACATCTACGCCGTGGGCGATGTGGTTGGTGCGCCGGCATTGGCCAGCGCCAGCTACGACCAGGGGCGCTTCGTCGGCGCCCATATTGCCGACGGGGCGTGCGATTGGTCCCTGATCGAGGAGTTTCCGACCGGGATCTACACCGTGCCCGAGATCAGCTCCGTCGGGTGCACCGAGCGGGAGCTCACCATGCGTCAGATCCCCTACGAGGTGGCCCAGGCAGACTTCAAGTCCATCGCCCGCGCCCAGATCACGGGTCATACGGTCGGCATGCTCAAGCTCCTGTTCCATCGGGAGACCCTGGAGATCCTTGGCATCCACTGTTTCGGCGAGCAGGCCGCCGAGATCGTCCATATCGGCCAGGCCATCATGTCGCAGCCCGGCAGCGCCAACAGCATCCGCTATTTCACCGAGACCACCTTCAACTATCCCACCATGGCCGAGGCCTACCGGGTCGCGGCCCTGAATGGCCTCAATCGGCTCTTTTAGCGGTAGGTGAGGCCGGTTCTTCCGACCCCCTAGCCCGGCGCCGTACCTCCGCGCTGCGGTCCTGTGGGGCCCAGCCCCTTGGCCCAACCCTTCGACCCCCACCCTAGCCCTCTAGCCCTCTAGCCCTCTAGCCCTCTAGCCCTCCCCCCTGCCAGGGGGAGGGAATCTGGAGCCCCTTGCCACGGATTAGGGGGGGTTGGGGTGCGTGAGGGCTCTGCCACCACCTTGCCCG
This sequence comes from Chromatiaceae bacterium, assembly GCA_041753195.1. Classification (GTDB taxonomy): domain Bacteria; phylum Pseudomonadota; class Gammaproteobacteria; order Chromatiales; family Chromatiaceae; genus Thiodictyon. Next base: position 297 of record JBGSUY010000649.1, on the reverse strand, counting down.
GCGAAAAGGCAGTGTGCTTCAGGGATTCAGGCGGCCCCGTCTCCCTTTGCAGCCCCTCTCTTTTGGGAGGGCCACAGTTCACCCTGCAGAGGCTCGGCGCCCTTCTCCCCACCCACCGGCCATCTGAGAAAAATTAGCTGTTGCTAAATTAGCAAGTTCTTATATACTGATCGCGCTGTTGGGACGATTGGGTCCGATCGGTGTGTCGGCGGCCAAGCGAGGGGCGACGATGTTCAAGCCTGCGATGGCGGCCGTGATCGGTGTGGTCTGCGTAGCCGCGGCGGTTACGGGGACCGG
>JBGSUY010000648.1:0-2110 GCA_041753195.1 Chromatiaceae bacterium | reverse complement strand
GTTCCGAGGAGGTCGCGGCGGGGCGCGGCCGGGGCATCGCGGCGAGGCGCCGCTCCTACGGTTGCCGGACGGTCGGATCGGCTGATCACAGGACGCGCGCCCGTTCGGTGCGCTCGAACACCTCGATATGGTCGCCGACCTGTACGTCGTTGTAGTTCTTCACCCCGATGCCGCACTCCATGCCCGCCTTGACCTCGGAGACGTCGTCCTTGAAGCGGCGCAGGGATTCGAGCACGCCTTCGTAGACCACGACGTTGTTGCGCAGCACCCGGATGGGATTGTTGCGCTTGATGACCCCGTCCACCACCATGCAGCCCGCGATCGCACCGAACTTGGAGGAGCGGAAGACGTCGCGCACCTCCACCATGCCGATGATCTCCTCGGTGACCACCGGGCTCAGCAGGCCGGAGAGGGCCTTCTTCACGTCGTCGATCAGCTCGTAGATGATGCTGTAGTAGCGCAGATCCAGCCCCTTCTCCTCCACCACGCGCCGCGCCGCCGCATCCGCCCGGACGTTGAACCCGAGGATGATGGCATTGGAGGTCACAGCCAGGTTGGCGTCTGACTCGGTGATGCCGCCCACCCCGGTGGCCACCAGGCTCACCTTGACCTCGTCGTTGGCAAGCTTGAGCAGGCTGTCGCGCAGGGCCTCCAGACTGCCCTGCACATCGGCCTTGATGACAATGTTGACGGACTTCTGCTCCCCCTCCTTGAGCTGGGTGAAGAGCTGCTCCAGGCTCGCGCCACGGGTCTCCTCCAGCTTGGAGCGGCGGGTGCGCGAGGCGCGCAGCTCCGCGACCTCCCTGGCACGGCGCTCGTCCGCCACCGCCAGAACGTCGTCACCGGCGTTGGGCACGGCTGAGAGTCCGAGCACCTGCACCGGGATGGAGGGGCCGGCCTCCTCGACGGGCTTGCCGGTCTCGTCGAACATGGCACGTACCCGGCCGTATTCGCCGCCGCTCACGATCACATCGCCGCGACGCAGGGTCCCCGCCTGAACCAGGATCGTGGCGACCGGGCCGCGGCCCTTGTCCAGGCTGGACTCCACGATGGTCCCGCGGGCGGGACCGTCCACCGGCGCCTTGAGCTCCAGGACCTCCGCCTGCAGCAGGATGGCGTCGAGCAGGTCGTCAATACCGGCACCGCTCTTGGCGGAAACCTTGACCAGCATGGTGTCGCCGCCCCACTCCTCGGCGATCACCTGGTGCTGGGAGAGCTCCTGCATGACCCGATCCGGGTTGGCGTCGGGCTTGTCCATCTTGTTGACGGCGACCACGATCGGGACCTTCGAGGCCCGCGCGTGCTGGATCGCCTCGATGGTCTGGGGCATGACCCCGTCATCCGCGGCCACTACCAGGACCACGATGTCCGTCACCTTGGCTCCGCGGGCGCGCATCGCCGAGAAGGCGGCGTGACCCGGGGTATCCAGGAAGGAGATGACCCCCCGGCTGGTCTCCACGTGATAGGCGCCGATGTGCTGGGTGATGCCGCCGGCCTCGCCGGAGGCCACGTGGGTGCGGCGGATGTAGTCCAGGAGCGAGGTCTTGCCGTGGTCCACATGACCCATGATGGTGACCACGGGGGCCCGGGGTCTGGCCTCGGCCTCACCGGCCTGGGCCTCGACCTCTTCGATCAGGGTGTCCTCGGCGGTGCGCTCGTCGGCCGCGACGGCCTTGTGGCCCATCTCCTCCACGAGCAGGGTCGCCGTATCGCGATCGATGGCCTGGTTGATGGTCACCATCATCCCCTGCTTGAAGAGCTCCTTGATGAGGTCCCCCGCCTTGACCGACATGCGGCTCGCGAGCTCGCCCACGGAGATGGTCTCGGGGATCTCGACCTCGCGTACCACAGGGGCGGTGGGACGCTGGAACAGGTGCTTGTCCTGGAGCTGGGGTTTGGCGGTCTTCTTCTTGCGCCTGGGTGAGCGGCTGCCGCCCGCCTCCGCGTCCACCTCCTCGTACTCCGCCTTGGGCACCTCCTGATCCCGGGCGCGCAGGGAGTCCTTGCGTCCCGCCTTTTTGACGGAACGCTCCTTTTCCGAAAGCTCGGCCGCCTTCTTGGGAGCGACCGCCACCGGCCGCTTGGCGGCCTCGCCGCGGCGACGCACGGC
>JBGSUY010000647.1:0-1570 GCA_041753195.1 Chromatiaceae bacterium | reverse complement strand
CCGGTCCCCGTCCAGCACGAACTCGATGGCCGGGTCATCCCCGTGGGGGGTCTGCTGGGCCACATGGGCAAGCTCCCAGCCCGGGGGGAGGGACGCCTCGCCCGTGTCCGCATGGAGCTCGCCGCGCAGCAGGGCGAAGAGGCTCGACTTGCCGCACCCATTGGGCCCCACCAGGCCCACCTTCTGACCCGGATAGATGGTCAGGCTGGCGCCCGAGAGCAGCAGTCGGGGCCCCCGGCGCAGGGAAAGATCGGTCAGTTGCAGCATGCTCTAGCTGGGCCCTCGGCTCCTGGGTCGACCGCCATCCCATCGGACCAGCCCGGGCGCGCTCGCCGCGGGATCCATCGGCAGGGTTAACAGGATTGCGCAGGATTGACAGGATTCTGACGCTCTTATCATGTCATCAAAGCTTGTTAATCCTTAAAAATCCTGTGAATCCCGTCTGCTGACCGCGATAGGATTCGCCTGGACCGCACCGCGGTCGAGGCGACGGTAGTTTACCGCCTCGCTGAGGTGAGCCGTGTTGAGGGAGTCGCACTCCGCCAGGTCGGCGATGGTGCGGGCGACCTTGAGGATGCGGTGATAGGCCCGGGCCGAGAGTGCAAGGCGGGTCAGGGCCTGCTGCATCAGCCGGAGCCCCGGCTCGTCCAGGGGGCAGTTGCGCTCGATCTCCCTGGGCGTCAGGGCGCTGTTGGTCTTGCCCGTCCGGGCAAGCTGTCGGTCCCGTGCCGCGCATACCCGCTGGCGCACCTGGGCGCTGGTCTCGCCGGCACTCCCATCCGGTGCCCCGAAGCGGGAGGGATCGATGCGCGGGACCTCCACGTGCATGTCGATGCGGTCAAGCAGAGGCCCGGAGATGCGGCCCCGATAACGGGCGACCTGGTCGGCGGTGCAGTGACAGCGCCCGCTGCCGTCCCCGAGATAGCCGCAGGGGCAGGGGTTCATGGCCGCCACGAGCTGGAAGCGTGCCGGGAACTCCGCCTGGCGGGCCGCCCGCGAGATGTGGATGCGCCCGGACTCCAGGGGCTCCCGCAGGACCTCCAGGACCCGCCGGTCGAACTCGGGGAGCTCGTCCAGAAACAGTACCCCCAGGTGGGCCAGCGAGATCTCCCCCGGCCGAGGATTGCTCCCTCCTCCCACCAGGGCCACCCCGGATGCGGTGTGGTGGGGTGAGCGAAAGGGGCGGAGCCGCCAGGTGCTCGGATCGAAGGGATCACGGTCGCTCACGGAGCGGATGGCTGCCGCCTCCAGGGCCTCGGGCTCGCTCAAGGGGGGCAGGAGCCCAGGCAGGCGATGGGCGAGCATCGACTTGCCGGTCCCGGGCGGGCCGATCATCAGGAGGCTGTGGCCCCCGGCGGCGGCAATCTCCAGGGCCCGCTTGGCCTGCTCCTGGCCGCGGACCTCATTCAGGTCCGGATAGTCCGGCTCCTGGAGCTGTCCGTGGCCGGAGGTCTGGATTGGGAGTGGCCGGGAGCCGTTCAGGTGCTCGCAGACCTCCAGCAGGTGGTGGGCCGGCCGCAGGCGCAGACCGCTCACCAGCGCCGCCTCGGCGGCGTTCTGCTGGGGCAGG
>JBGSUY010000646.1:0-2062 GCA_041753195.1 Chromatiaceae bacterium | reverse complement strand
CCCTCCTGCGCCGCAGCGGGCGTCTAGCGCTCGGCCTGGCGCACGTTCTGGCCCTCGGTCGGGGCCCGCGGCAGCCACACATCCCCGTAGGGATAGGGATCCGCTCGGCCCAGGGGCTTGTGGCCGAAGACGATGTCCCCCTTGGTCCCGTCGTTCAGGGTGAGCTGACCAATCCCGTTGCGTCCATCCACGTCCAGGATGATGTCGGCCCAGCCTGCCCGACCATCGTCGCAGTAGACGTCGAAGAGGGCGTCCTGGGAGCCGGTCAGGCCATTGTAGGAGCCACGGCAGGCGTTGGCCCCATTGGAGACCCGGAAGCTCGCGGAGAAGGGGGGGAGCGACTGATAGCTCCCCATGTACAGCCCCCCGTCCATGGCCACCGCGAAGGGGCCCGAGGTGGACTGTGACGCCGGGACGTCATCCGCTAGGGGCTCGTCGAAATAATCCAACACCTGGCTCAGGCAGGCCGGGTAGTCCTCCAGGTCCAGGTGGCGGCACAGCCGGTCGCCGTAGTCCTCGGGCGACACCGAGGTGCTGATCCCCCCGGCGTGACCGGGGAGCAGCCAGCCACAGCCACCGAGGTTAAGACATGACACGGCGACGGCGCCGGCCAGACAGAGTCTCCAGGGGGATCCAAACACGCGTCTCGCCCTCCGCGGATGCCCCCGGGTCAAGGGGGCCGATGCGTTGATGACTCGGGTGTCGCCCGGAGCTGTTAAGGCCGCCGCTTCGGTCGCCGCTGAGCCCCGGCACAGCCCCGGACGTCGCGAGTGTAGCCCCTTCTTCGCGGTCGATTTGAATGCCAGTTCTCGCCACGGAAAACCCGAATAGCTTGACTCGGCGCTCGGTTTTGCCCCGTTCGATCCTTCAAGATGGGGTGAGCCCGGCGGCCAGGGACGTGACGCCACCGCCCAGGGCCCACCGGTCAGGGGCCGGCGACCCGCCCCTGGCTCTTGCCGTCTAACCCCAGTGCGGATGATCCACATGCTGCCAAAGCCGCGATTCCACCCTCAGCGCATCGCAGCCCGCCCCTTGCACGCGATGGCGGCCCTTCTCGCTACCCTGCTCGCCGGCTGCACCCATCCACTCGTGTTTGACGAGACCCTGCCCCAGCAGATCGCCACCAACCTGGCGGAGAACGCCTGCATCAACCGCTGCCAAACCGCCAAGACCGCCTGCGACAGCGACGCGCGCTTTGACTACGCCCAATGCCAGGCGGGGTACAGCCAGAGCTTCCGGGACTACCGGCGCTGCAACGCCTCGAGCGCGGCGAAGTGCGGGTACCCCTGGTGGAGCTGCTCGGAGAACAACTACGGCTACTGCACCAATCGCTACTGGGAGTGCCGAGACGCCTGCCGACAGACCTATCGCAACGCGGGGTGAAGGCCCCCGGTGTCAGGCCAGTTGTTGCCCAAGACCACGGGCCCCGCGTTGGGGTAACGCGGGGGACCTGGCGGATCTCGGACGGCGCCGACTCCTGCATCCCCCTGGCCAGAACCTTTTTGTGCAGTGCACAATACGGTCATCCGAGGTCCGCGTGCCTGCGCGCGGCCTGCCACTGCCGTCACGGCAGGAGGCCAAGATGATCGCCGACGAACGTCCAAACCGAGTTCCTGCGGGAGTCGTGCGCCTGAAGAACGGCACCCTCTGCCGAATCCGGCCTTCGGGCCCCTCTGACCGGGAACGCCTGGCCGCCTGCTTCGAGACCCTCTCCCCCGAGTCGCGGCGCCTGCGCTTCTTCGGCGTCAAGCAGGCTTTGAGCCCATCGGAGCTGGATATTTACGCCCAGGCGGACGGCCTGGACCACATCGCCTTTGCCGCGGTACGTCTCGATCCCCGGGGTCGGGAGCTTGAGGCGCTGGGGTTTGCCCGCTGCATACGCCTTGCCGGAGCGCCCGAGAGTGCCGAGCTGTCCATGACCGTCGTGGACGCGGCCCAAGGACAGGGGATCGGCGCCGCCCTGCTCACCCGCCTGATCCCGGCCGCCCGGGCCCAGGGCATCCGCCGCTTTCGCTGCGAGGTCCTGGCGGAGAACGGGGGCATGCGCCGCCTAGCACAGCGC
>JBGSUY010000645.1:0-10733 GCA_041753195.1 Chromatiaceae bacterium | reverse complement strand
GGCATCCTCGCCATCGGCGCGATCGCGGCATTCAACAAGGGGCTGAGCGGCGGCGGCTATGGCCCGCTGGTGACCTCTGGCCAGGTAGTCTCCGGGGTGCCGGCGCGCCAGGCGGTGGTGATCACCTCCCTCGCGGAGGCCTTCACCTGCCTCATCGGACTCATCGGCTACGTGACGCTCAAGGGGCTGCCCGACCCCGCCCTCACCCTGCCCCTTGCCGCCGGCGCCTTGCTGTCGGTCCCCTGGGCGACCGTGACGGTGCGCCACCTGCCGGAGAACACCATCCGCACGGCGGTGGGAGTCCTGACCCTGGTGCTGGGCCTGGTCTCCCTGGCAAAGCTGCTCGGTTGAGTCTGGACGCCGGGCCCTAACCCGGTCCTAAACCGGATAGGGCAGGCGCCCATAGAGCCGGGTGAGCTCCAGGAGCCACCCCGGAGTATCGGCGTCGAGCTGGTCCCGGGTGTAACGCCACACCCAGTTGCCCTCGGAGGTGCCCGGGCGGTTCATGCAGGCCTCGGGACCCAACCCCAGGATGTCCTGCATGGGGAAGAGGGCGAGATCCGCCACCGAGGCGAGAGCGGCGCGGATGAAATCCCACTGGATCTCGGCGGCGTCGCTGTTGAGGTAACGGCGGGCGTGATGTTGGAGGGTGGCGTCCAGGGTCGCCCACCAGCCGAGCAGGGTGTTGTTGTCGTGGGTGCCGGTGTAGACGGCGAGCCGCCGCCGGTGGTTGTGGGGCAGAAACTCGGAGCGCCCGAAGCCCCCCGACGTGTCCTCGAAGGCGAACTGCAGGATCGCCATGCCCGGGAGCCCGAGACCGTCCCGCAGTGCCTCGACGTCCGGGGTGATGACGCCCAGGTCCTCGGCGATCAGGGGCAACTCCTCCCCCAGGGCGGACTTGAGGGCCTCGAAGAGGGCCATCCCCGGTCCCGGCACCCAACGACCATGGACCGCCGTGGCCTCGCTCGCCGGGATCTCCCAATAACCGGCGAAGCCCCGGAAGTGGTCGATGCGCACCAGGTCGGTCATCTCCAGCACATGGCGCAGCCGCTCGACCCAGAAGCGGTAACCCGACACGGCCAGGGCCGGCCAGCGGTACAGCGGGTTGCCCCAACGTTGGCCGGTGGCGCTGAAGTAGTCCGGCGGGACCCCGGCGATCACCGTCGGGTGGCCGTGGGGATCCAGCTCGAACCAGTCCCGGTGGGTCCAGACCTCGCTGGAGTCGTGGGCCACGAAGATGGGGATGTCCCCCACCAGATGGACACCGCGTTCATGGGCGTAGCGACGCAGCTCTGACCACTGACGGAAAAAGAGGTACTGGACGAACACCTGCCGCTCGATCCGCTCACCCTGGGCCTTGGCCCAGGACGCCAAGGCCTTGGGCTCCCGCAGGGCGAGGGGCTCAGGCCATTCGGTCCAGGGCCGCTGCCCGTGCTCCAGCTTGATGGCGGTGTAGAGGGCGTAGTCATCCAGCCAGTGCCGATGGTGCTCCCGGAAGCGCGCCAGGTCCTCCCGATCCTCCTCCGACCCCCGCGCCAGGAAGCCCTCGTAGGCCCGATCGAGGAGGGCCCGTTTCGAGGTCCTCACGGCACCGAAGTCCACCCGATCTTCGGGAAGATCCGGGTTCTCGAGGTCCGCCTCGTCGATCCAGCCGGACTCCAGGAGCCGCTCCGGGCTGATCAGGAGTGGATTGCCGGCAAAGGACGACTGGCACTGGTAGGGGGAGTCCCCGAAGCCGGTGGGCCCCAAGGGCAGAACCTGCCACAGGCCCTGTCCGCTGGCCGCGAGGAAGTCGACGAATTCATACGCCGCGGAACCCAGATCACCGATCCCGAAGGGCCCAGGCAAGGAGGTGGGGTGCAGCAAGATACCGCTGGTGCGGTGCATGGGAGACTCCGGTGGGGTGGATCCTTGGCGACCCGGGAGTCTAACGGAGGAGAGTGGCGAGTTGCGAGGGCCGAGGGCCGAGGGCCGAGGGCCGAGGGCCGAGGGCCGAGGGCCAGTATACCAGCCCTTCGGCGCCTCGCCACTCGCTACTCGCCACTCGCTACTTCTTCTCCACCGCCTGGAGGAATGTCTGGCGGGCAGTCGTGGAGCCCGCCCGCTCCCCCTCCTGCACCAGCCGCCAGGCTCGGTCCATGTTCCCGCTGGCGACGGCGTCGCGGATCATGTTGTCGTAAATCGCCTGGGTCTCAGACAGCATGGGTTGAGCCGATGGGGCCGTGGCGACGGGCTTCGGTTGGCTCCGAGGCGGCGCGGCTGGCTTGGGCTCCACGGGGACCGGCGCTGCCCTTGGGGCCTCCCGGGTCTCTGCACCACCGGTCACATAGCGGTCCGCCTGCTGGCGCTGTTCCACATACTCGGTGGTGGAGCGGACGCCGGTCTCCAGCTCGGCGACGCGCAGGCGAAACACCCCCGTCGCCGCGTGCTCGGCTACCGGGTCAGGAAGCCCCGGGTCCGCGAGGCCGCGGGAGCGGGCATGCAGGCGCACCTCGCTGATCATCTGGGTGGAACCCTTGAGGTCCTTGTCGGTGGTGAAGACCACGAGATACTTCTCGCCCGCCAGCTTGCTTCCCTGGCGGCGATCTAGCAGGAAGCTGCCGCGCAGGCGCTGGGGCTCCATGAGGCCGGCCGGGGTGTACTTGAAGTTGCCAGAATCGATTGCGCGGCTTACCTGGAAGTCCCGATCCAGGACCAACACGGTCGGGACGAACACCGTGGCCCCGGCGATGGCGTCCAGGATGATGGTGGCGCGCTCCAGCTCGTCGGGGATCACAAGCCCCTGGACCAGGCTCTTGCCAGTGGAGAACTGGAAGGCCTGGGAGCTGGCATTGACCTCATGGAACTCCGCACTTTTCAGATTGATCGGCGTGAAGCGCAGGCCCGAGAGTGAGTCACAGCAGACCCGCGCGACATTCAGGATGTCCCGGCTCGCGGCGGCGCTCGGGCTGACCGCCGTGTACATGGGGGAGCTCGACGTCATGGACGCGACCCAGGGCCGACTCCCCGTGCCCGCGCAGCTCACCAGCGTCAGCAGGCCAAGGGCGACTACAGCGGCAGACAGGGATCTAGACATGGGCGGGTTCACCGGGCTGGGTAGAAAGGGGGTTGTAAAGGGCTGACGACCGGGCGGACATGGGCTCCTCGGCAAGGCTCCGCGGCGCCCCATGGAGAATCGCCGCCGCCCGGGGGGGCGGCGGCATTCCAAGTACCACCGACTACCACCAGGCCTCCATCTGGGCCCCGAAGGTCAAGCCGCTGTTGTCGTCCGCCGAAATGATACCCGGGGTCTGGGGGAAGTTCCCCTCGTTCCAGTCCGCGTAGGTGGCAAAGATTCGGATCACCGGCCGCGCCCAGATGCTGGGACCCGCCTGCCATTGCTGGGCCAGGGTGACCTTGAACAGCTCGCAGTTGTCGTTGCGGGTGGCGCAGGAGCGGAAGTCATCGGGATTCAGTCCTTGCGCTTCGATATCCTCAATATCGGTGTCGGTGAGTCCGCCGCCCGCATAATCTCCGTCGAAGTTGACGTTGTCGTAGCCGATCTCCAGGGCCGTGTTCATCACGTCGCTCCAACGGAAGATGGGCCGGATGCCGATCGAGAACCAGTTCTTCTCGCCGCCGCTCCCGGTGGCCGGGAGACCATCGGCCAGGGTCGCATTGTCGCGCTTCTTGGCTTCGTACCAGACCGCGTACATCATCTCGATCCGATTGCCCAACTCCACGGTACCGTGGTCCAGCACCCGCCACATGTAGTCGAGGGTCGGCAGGACCGTGGAATTTCCATCGAAATCTCGGCCATAGAAATCGGCGCCCCCGTTGCTCGAGTTGTGCGTGTTGTTGTTGCCGGTGGCGGCCATGCTCCCGGTGCCGTACTGGACGATGAACTTGTTGAAGCCGTTGCCCCCGAGCCAGTTGGCCTGGGTGTGCTCGGCGGTGAAGAGCCAGCCGTTCTCGTAGTTGAACGGGGCCAATCGCACAATCTCGCCGGTCTCCAGCTCCAAGGCCCTGACGCTGTCCTGATCGTTGGTCAGGTCGGCGGTGCCATACTCGATGCCGACCTCCAGGGACCCATCCTTGTTAATGTTCAGGTTCGCGTAGCGGGCGCTGAGCACGTTGTTGATGACATTGGGCCGGATGATCTCGTCGTTGTAGAAGTCGGTGCCGATGCCGTTGACCCAGGGGCCGTCGGTATTTCGCACCCAGGCGAGGGAGAGGTCGCCGGGACCCAGGGTCCAGTACTCGAGACCCACGCCAGGGCCGGACAGATCCCAATAGTAGAAGTCCGCCATATGGATGTCGTGGCGCTGATAGAACTTCTTTCCCGCCCAGAGGGTGGACTTGGGCTGGCCCGGGATCACCCCCTTGTACTGGGCGTTGGCCTCGCGCACCGACACCACCGAGTCCCGGTAAGGATGGGCGGTTAGGGCGCGGTTCGCCGAGATGTCGTCGCTGTTGGAGCCCGAACCGTCGCCGGGGTCCTCGGACCAGTCGTTCTGTTGGGCGGACTTGTAGGCGATCCGGGTATCCACGTAGAAGCTCTGGTCATTCTGCTCCCACATGCTCTTACCTAGCACGATCTCCATGTAGGTCTCGCACTCGTTGCCCAGCCGGTATTTGGTATCCGCCCCGTTGGACTGGAAGCACGACTGATCCCCCCCGCCGTCGGTCGCACCGATACCGGATCGAATATAGCCGTGAAAATCAGGAATATAGCTCTTCGCAGGGTCCTCGGCCAAGGCCGCCCCTGATCCCAAGGCCGCGGCCAGGGCCGCTGTCAATAGACGCTTCTTCATCTCGATTCCCCCAGTTGATGTGTATGACCGCGGTGGCGCCCCGGCCGAGCCGGTTCGGACGCGTCGCGGACGCGCTGCCAACGGACGGGAGCACAGGAAGCCGGCCATCGACCCGGTTCGAGAAAGCCAAGCCGTACCAACCGAGACCGACTCTTCTGAATTACCGCGCCACCACCCGTGCCACATGCAGGCCCCTCGGAGGGAAGGTCTCGATTGACCCCCCCCATCACCACCCCAGGGCAACCTCGGAGGCCCAAGGGTCACAAAACGACGTTGCGATTTACATACAACGCCGCCTGTCATTAAGGTAGACGCTCAGAAACAACTTGTCGAGGTCTGTTTTAAATAATTTTTTTAAATCACCCTTTTCTCGCTGACAAAGTGGAGGCAGAGCGACGCCTTCGATATGTCTCTAATGCGCCACGTCGTTGCAGGTGCATCGCGGATTTCGAGATGGATTTCCCGTGTTTCCCCGGAAATCCCTGGTCTATACTCGGCAAACCAAAGGGGACCAATTTCGGGCGGCCCGTCCGTCGCCCGAAGCGCCAAGATCCCCAAAGGCACGGGCCATCGGTACTCAGGGAGGGCGGGGCGAAGCGACCGCGGACCCCCCGCCCCGAACCTTCGCAACCACCAAAGAGGAAACCGAACGTGAAGAAGCTCATTGCCCTCACTGTCGCCACCGCGACCCTCGCCCTTTCTGGAGCCGCGCTGGCGGCGGAGCCGGGTAAGCTCACCATCTGGATCAACGGGGACAAGGGCTACAACGGCCTCGCCGAGGTCGGTCAGCGCTTCACCGCTGAGACCGGCGTGCCCGTGGAGGTGTCGCACCCCGACAACGTGGAGCAGCGCTTCCAGCAGGTGGCGTCCAGCGGCGGCGGACCCGACATCATGTTCTGGGCCCACGACCGCTTCGGGGAGTGGTCCAAGGGCGGGTTGCTCTGGGCGCTCAACCCGAGCGCCGAGATGAAGGCCAAGATCGACGACTTGACCTGGGACGCGGTCACTATCGACGGCAAGATCTACGGGTATCCCGTGGCCGTGGAGGCAGTCTCACTCATCTATAACAAAGACCTGATGCCGGACGGCCCGGCCAAGACCTTCGAGGAGATGATGGCGCTCGATACCGAGCTGCAGAAGTCCGGCAAGAACGCCGTCCTGTGGGCCTACGAGACCCCCTACTTCACGTACCCCCTGCTCGCCGCGAACGGCGGCTATGCCTTCAAGAAGCGGGCGGACGGCAGTTACGACATCAAGGACACCGGGGTGAACAACGCCGGCTCCAAGCAAGGGGTAGGCTTCGTCGCCGAGATGATCGAGAAGGGCCACCTGCCCCGGGGACTGGACTACGGGGTGGCGGAGGCCAAGTTCAACAAGGGCGAGGCGGCCATGACCATCAACGGCCCTTGGTCTTGGGACAACCTGAACAAGAGCGGCGTCAACTACGGCGTCGCCCCCCTACCGACCCTGGGTGGGAAGCCGGCCAGGGCCTTCGTCGGCGTGCTCGCCGGGGCCATCAACAACGCGAGCCCCAACAAGGATCTCGCCGTCCTATTCTTGGAGGAGTTCCTCCTGACTCCGGAGGGCCTCAAGGCCGTCAATGACGACAAACCCATCGGCGCGGCGGCGCTCAAGGAGTTCCAGGAGCAGCTCGCCTCGGACGAGCGCATCAAGGTGACTTTCGAGAACGCCAAGGTCGGCGAGCCCATGCCCAGCGTCCCCGAGATGATCAACTATTGGACGAACCTGGAGGGGGCCCTGAAGAATATCGCCGCCGGTCGCCAGAAGGTGGACGAGGCCCTGGACGCGGCCGCCCAACGCATCGTCCAGTAGGTCGGGCTATACAGATCGGGCTGTAGGTCGGGCTTGAGCCCGACAACGCCCCTGGCCCCAGAGGTAAGGTCGGGCTGAAGCCCGGCCTACCCCAGAGCCGACAATGAGCCCGGGCGGCAGCCGCTCGCCACCCGGTTGACCCTAGCCTCCCGGAGAACCGCCATGGCCACCTCCACCAGCCCCGCGACGCCGACCCACTGGCTGAAATGGGGCTTCCTGGGGCTGATCGGACTGCTCAACCTCTATGCCGTGGTGCTCATGTATGCCCAGGGCGAGACGGTCTTCGCCCTGGTCACGCTCATCCTGGTGGGCACCGGCCTCTACGTCTTCGCCTCGGAGCGCACCTACGTCCATCGCTACATCTTCCCCGGTGTGGCGACCATGTTCATCTTCATCCTCTTCCCCCTGGCCTATACGGTCTGGATCGGGTTCACGAACTACAGCGCCACCAACATCCTGACCTTCGACCGGGCCCGGGATTACCACCTCTCCCAGACCTTCCAGATCGAGGGGCAGGACTACGACTTCGCCCTCTACGGCGAGGCCACCAATCGCTACCAGCTCGCCCTCACCGCAAGGACGGGCGAGCGGTTTCTGAGCGAGCCCGTCGAGCTCCTGCTTCCCGATGCCAAGTCCCACCCGCCGGCCTCGACCGAGCCCGTCGAAATCAAGCTGGAGCAGGCCGAAGGCTGGCCGGAGGGCCCACCGATCGCGGTCCGCGATCTGATCAAGCTGCGGGGGGTGCTCCAGAACGTCGTTGCCCATCTGCCGGATGGGACCGATCTGCGCATGAGCGGCATGCGACAATTCTCCGCCTTGCGCCCACTCTACAAGGTGCTGCCCGCCGCCCAAGGTGGCGACGGCAACGTCCTCGTTAATCAGCAGACGCAGGAGCGCATCGCGCCGGATTTCGCAACCGGGTTCTTCCGGCCCATCAACGAATCGGGCGACTTCACCGGCCCCGGCATCGCACCCGGATTCAGCGTCTTCGTCGGCTGGAGCAACTTCTTGCGGGTCCTGACCGACCCCGGCGTCCAAGGGCCCTTCCTGCAGATCTTCGGCTGGACCCTGGTGTTCTCCTTCCTGTCGGTGGTCTTCACCCTGGCCATCGGCATGGTCCTCGCCTCCCTGGTCCAATGGGAGGCGCTGCGGGGCCGCGGCTTTTACCGGCTCCTGTTGATCCTGCCTTACGCCGTCCCGGCCTTCATCTCGATCCTGATCTTCCGCGGGTTGTTCAACCAGAACTTCGGCGAGATCAATATGGTCTTGAACACCCTCTTCGGCATCAGGCCGGGCTGGTTCAACGACCCCACACTCGCGCGGACCATGGTCCTGATCGTGAACACCTGGCTGGGCTATCCGTACATGATGATCCTATGCATGGGCCTCCTGAAGGCCATCCCACAGGACCTCTACGAGGCCTCGGCGATGGATGGCTCCGATTTCATTCGGGATTTCTTCAGCATCACGGTCCCCATCCTGATGAAGCCGCTCACACCCCTGCTGATCGCCTCCTTCGCCTTCAATTTCAACAACTTCGTCCTAATCCAGCTGCTCACCAACGGGCGCCCGGACATCATCGGGGCCCAGACCCCAGCCGGCACCACGGACCTCCTGGTGACCTATACCTACCGCATCGCCTTCGAGGGCTCGGGTCAGGACTACGGGCTCGCATCCGCGATCGCGACCATGATCTTCGTGATGGTCGGCGCCTTGGCCCTGATCAACATCAAGCTGATGCGGGTGGATAGGCCGGCATGACAGGGGTTCGACGTCGGAGCGGCGCCCCGCGGCGAGGCGCCGTCGCGCGGTCTACAAGGTCTAATCGCGCCGGGGCGGCGCTCCTACAGAACGATTGAGGACACGGCCATGGCCATGGTTCAACCAGAATCAATCAAGTACCGCAAGCTCGCCGCCCACGCCTTCCTGTGGCTCTTCCTCGCCCTGATCATCTTCCCGCTCCTGATGATCATTGCCATCTCGTTCAGGACGGGGAACTTCGCGGTGGGGGACCTGATCCCGACCAACCCCACCCTGGATCACTGGCGGCTGGCGCTGGGCATGTCCATCATCGACGAGGCGGGACGGACCATCCCCCCGCCCTTCCCGGTGCTCCTGTGGCTGTGGAACTCCGTGAAGGTGGCCCTGATCACGGCCGTGCTGATCGTGGCCCTCTCCACCACCTGCGCCTACGCCTTCGCGCGGCTGCGTTTCGGGGGCCGCAGCCTGCTGCTCAAGGCCATGCTGCTGTTCCAGATGTTCCCGGCGGTGCTGGCCCTGGTGGCCTATTTCGCCCTGTTCAGCCGGATCAGCAACTACTTTCCGCCGCTGGGCTTAAACACCCACCCGGGGCTCATCTTCGCCTACCTGGGGGGAATCGCCCTGCATGTCTGGACCATTAAGGGGTACTTCGAGACCATCGACAAGTCCCTGGAGGAGTCCGCCACCCTGGACGGGGCCAGCCCCTGGCAGGCCTTCCGCCTGATCCTGCTGCCCCTGTCGGTGCCGATCCTGGCGGTGGTCTTCATCCTCGCCTTCATCACCGCCATCACCGAGTACCCGGTCGCCTCCATCCTGCTCCAGTCGGAGGACAAGCTGACCCTGGCGGTGGGCTCCCAGTACTACCTGAACCCCCAGGAATACAAATGGGGCGACTTCGCCGCCGCCGCCGTGCTCTCGGGCCTGCCCATCACCGTGGTCTTCCTGCTGGCCCAGCGCTGGCTGGTGGGCGGGCTCACCGCGGGCGGGGTGAAGGGTTAGGCCTGTAGGTCGGGCTTTAGCCCGACGCTGAGGCCGCGGAAGAATTGAAAGGTCCCTATCGGGCTGAAGCCCGACCTACAGAATCACGGGCGCGGATGAGCGCGCACCCACGGAGCGAATCGCGATGGCCGACGTCAAAACCGATCACCTGGTCAAAAACTACAACCCCGGCGTCGCCCGAGACGTGCTGCGCGACATCAACCTGGACATCAAGGAGGGGGATTTCGCGGTTTTCGTCGGGCCCTCCGGCTGTGGCAAGTCCACCCTGCTGAGGGCCATCGCGGGACTGGACGACATCACCTCCGGGGACCTCTACATCGGCGGCAAGCGCATGAACGACGTGCCGCCGGTGGATCGGGGGGTGGGCATGGTCTTCCAGTCCTACGCCCTCTATCCCCACATGACGGTGCGGGAGAACCTGGCCTTCGGGCTCAGGATCAAGAAGTTCGACAAGAAGACCATGAAGGAGCGGGTGGCCCAGGCCTCCGAGATGCTGGGCCTCGACCCCTTCCTGGAGCGCAAGCCCAAGGCCCTGTCCGGGGGCCAGCGCCAGCGGGTCGCCATCGGCCGCGCCCTGGTCCAGCACCCGGCGGTCTTCCTGCTGGACGAGCCCCTGTCCAACCTGGACGCGGCTCTGCGGGTCAAGACCCGCATCGAGCTCGCTAAGCTGCACCAGGAGCGGGGCGCGACCACCATCTATGTGACCCACGACCAGGTCGAGGCCATGACGCTCGCCACCAAGATCGTAGTCCTGAGCCCCCTGGCGGAGGGAGCGAGCACCAATCTGGAGCAGTTTGGACCGCCGCTGACCCTCTATCACGAGCCCGCCAACCGCTTCGTCGCGGGTTTCATCGGATCGCCCAAGATGAACTTCCTCCCGGGCATGATCGCCGAGACCGGGGAGCAGCGGAGCCGGATCAAGCTCGACACCGGCATGACCCTCACTGTCTCGGTCGACACGCGCAACGCACGCCCCGGGGACAAGGTGGAGGTGGGCATACGCCCCGAGCACACGGTGCTCCTGGACGACCCGCGCGCGGACAACCGCATCACCGGCACCGTCCAGGTGGCGGAGCACCTGGGGGCCGAGACCTTCGTCTATCTGGACGTGGGCGGCAAGGACTTCACGGTGAAGGTCAGGCCCGACACCCCCGCCTTCCCCAAAAGCCAGTTCGACTTCGCGGTCTCGGCGGATGCCTGCTACCTGTTTGACTCGGAGGGCCGGGCTTTCACCCGCACCGCCCGGTTCAGCCCGGGCTGATCCAAGCCGCGACCCCAGGCGAGCTCGGCGGGCTGGATACTCTGGTCCGCGCCCTGCGCGCCCAGGCCGGCCGGTCGAATCACCGG
>JBGSUY010000644.1:0-27863 GCA_041753195.1 Chromatiaceae bacterium | reverse complement strand
GGCGTGGCGCGCTTGAACAGGGCCTTGCAACTGACCCAGCGCGTGGTCAGCCGCACGTAATCGCGCCCCGCACCCGTCCAACCCTGCGCCACCCCAGGCGCTCGACCTCGCAGTAAAAGGGCACCTTGAAACCCGCGTCGGCGACGATCACCGGCGCCACGTGCCGCGGCAGCAGCACGGCACGTCGTTGGAGGAACCGTTCTTGGACCCGGCGGTCGTCGAGCCACGCTTGGGAATGGACCTCCTCGTAGAGGGCGAGGCTGCGCCCCCAACGGGCAGGTAGGCACGCGGCAGGTGTAGCGATAGATCGGCCTTGAGGTCCGACCGGTCGATCAGGATCAGCGGCTCCTGGATGCGGCCCAGCCTGACCCGGAACAGGGCGGAGTAGATCGAGCGGGCTTCGCCTTGCAGGCGGCGGATGCCGAGCAGCCGCTCCGAACGCTTGATCCAGTTCCGCAAACGAGGCGGGCCGGTAAAGCGCCGTCCAATGTCAGTCAGCGACAACGCGGGGCCGCTCACACATGACACCACCGCGTCCAGCAGGGTCGCAAGGCGGCGGCAGTGGATGTGCGTGAGTACTGGGGCCAGGTAGTGCTGTAGGATGACAAGCGCATTGACAAGCCGGTCTCCGGCGAGTTTGGGCGCTTGCCGGAGATAG
Source organism: Chromatiaceae bacterium (assembly GCA_041753195.1). Lineage (GTDB taxonomy): Bacteria > Pseudomonadota > Gammaproteobacteria > Chromatiales > Chromatiaceae > Thiodictyon. The sequence continues at coordinate 27,205 of JBGSUY010000644.1, read as the reverse complement.
TGCCGTCGTGAATGTCAAAAGGCCATCCAGACTCCCTCGCGGGGGGTTCGCGTTCCACGTCTGACAAGACTGACTCGTTGCTGACCGTGGTAACAATAGGACTTTCCGAGGCAGGGGCAGCATCGTGGAATTTGCGAAAACGCAAGGAAGGCGCTGATTATGCGCATAATTTTTTTACGGTGAGGACGTATGGTAGCAAAGAGCACTTTTCCGGCCACGCCGCGCGAGATGTTTCATATACTAGCCGACTACGATAGGAGCATCGGTCTGGAATCACTTCTCGAACGCCTGGATTACCGGGACCTATCCTTTCAGCAGATCTATTGGTCTGCGTTGGGCCGCGCCCCCACTGAAAATGAAGGTGTGGCTTCAAGTTCGGAAGCCGCCGCCCGCGAGTTGCTGCCAAATTTACTTCGGAGCGCAGAGTTTCGGAACAAGGTTGTATCCTTGATCTTGCAGGCTTTCCCGGAGAAGAAGCGATCACTCTTTATACATATCCCAAAATGTGCCGGATCGAGCCTCAAGGTTTTTTTGCAGCAGCATCGGAACTTCCTGGATCTAACCTTGTTAACAGGGGGATTCCTCGCCGAACCCGATTTCTTTGAAGGCCTTCGTGAATTTCACGCCCGTGCTCAGGCTTCTGATACCGTGTATTTAGGAGGGCACCTTCGCCTCAGCGAAGTGATGTCGGAAGGAATGATCAGGTCTGGCGATTTTGTCTATACAACAATTCGCGATCCACAGGCACTCATGCTTTCATGGATCGGGTATCTGGTTTCTCTTTTAAAATGTGATCCGGGAGGCACTCGCCCCGATACGAAAGAAATTCTGGCTCGTCACGCCTCAGCCCGCGCCCCGGCATTTTCCTCGAAGGATTGGATCATCGAGTTTGCGCGAAGCGCGATCCGGGATGATGTGCTGATACCCCCTAACCCAATTTGTCTCTACTTGGGTAGGGGGGAATGCCAAAGTGCGTTAGATAACTGTATTGCGAGCGGTATTGAGATTGTGCCGACCGTAAATTTCAACGACTGGGTGGCGCAGAAATGGGGGGTCCTGCCATCACGGGTAAATGTCGGGGAGGACCAAGGTAATCTTTTAACATCAGACGCGGTTTTGCTAGATCTCATCCAAGAAAAGATAACAGAGGATCGGAGGTTCTATTTGTTTTTTAAATCTAGGGCACAGCAAACGAAGGACCGGGGCTTTCGTATTCCCGAAGCGATTTAGGCCTCTCGAGCTATGGTCAGAGAACAACAAGAGGTATATGGCGGTTCAGTCGGGGGCGCTGAACGCCTCTCCGAAGTGCAGGAGGTGGAGTTTCTCGCGTATTTGATAAACCGGGCTGGCGCTCGAACCGGTAACACCAGACGTAGCAAACCCGCCATGGAGATTGCGCGGTAATGGCCTTCATTTCCTACGCTCAAAACTTCGAAGATGTGATGCTTTGGCGTGCGCTGAAGCAGATCGAGAATGGCTTCTATGTCGATGTCGGAGCGCAGGATCCCGTCATAGATTCCGTGAGCTTGGCTTTCTATGAGCATGGCTGGCGTGGCGTGCACATCGAACCGACGGCAATTTATGCGGAAAAGCTGCGGCAGCAGCGACCAGATGAAGTCGTCATTCGAGCGGCCGTCGGAGCGGCGTCGGGTGCCATAAGTTTCTTCGAGATCCCGGACACCGGGCTAAGTACAGCGGACAGCGAGATTGCCCAACGCCACGGGGCTCAGGGTTTCGATGTGCGAGAGACGGTGGTCCCGTGTCTGACCCTTACGGAGGTACTCCAGCCATATTGGGGCCGCGATATTCACTGGATGAAAATCGATGTCGAGGGGTTTGAGGAGGAGGTCATAGCAGGGTGGGACGTAACGAAAATACGCCCATGGATTGTTGTCATTGAAAGCACCCTACCTAATTCGCGAGAAGAGACATACCAAACTTGGGAGCCGTTAGTCCTTGGTATGGGCTATGCGTTCGCCTATTTCGACGGCCTCAACCGGTACTACATTTCAGCCGATCATCTAGAGCTCGTTTCCGCATTTGATCGTCCTCCAAATGTTTTCGACTTCTTCGTCTCTGCGCAGATGACGATGCGGGACACCGAGATTGGAAGGTTGAACGCAGACATCGCATGGCAAAAGACCGGTTGGGATGGCGCAAAGGCGGAGCTGGCGCGAATCCACGAGGAGCTTGGCCGGCGTGATGCCAAGATCGAACGGCTTAGCGCCGACATCGACCGCTTGAATGCCCACATTGCATGGCAAAAGACCGGTTGGGATGGCGCAAAGGCCGAGCTAACCCAAAATTGGAGCCATCTCGCGGCTCGGAACGCGGAAATCGGCCGGATTTACCGAAGCCGGTCCTGGAAGCTCACAAAACCACTGCGCGATATGAATTTCGTGCGACTGTCCACCATCGGGGGTTTGCAACGCGCAACGGAGAGAGTGACAAACCTTTTTCGAGCGCCTCAAGATCTGCCTCGGCACGCAGCCTTCTGGATTCTTAGGCGGCCGCATCTCGCTACTGCATCGAAGCAAATTCTCGCCCGTTTCCCCGCATTGAACGCACGCATCAGACGCCATGTTTGGCACGTGGGTCCGCCTTCTCAGTCTACAATCGAGTCCCCATCACAAAAGGCCCCCGCAGCGTCTTTGGAGGAGGGGCGGATGCTATCCGAAGGTGCTGCCCGTGTGCTCCGTGAGTTACAGCGTGCAATGGGACATTAAGAGCTTATATGCGCATTGCTATCGACATGCAGGGAGCCCAGTCCACGGGCTCGAGAAACCGGGGTATCGGACGATACTCTATGGCGCTTTCTGAGGCATTGGCGAGGCACGCGGGGGGACACCAGATATTTCTCGTGTTGAATGGACTTTTTCCCGATACGATCCAGCCGATCCGGGCGGCTTTTGAGGGATCACTTCCGCAGGAGAGCATCCGAGTTTGGGAGGCGCCCGCTCCTGTCAATTACGCAAGTAAAGAGAACGCATGGCGGAGAGGGAGCGCGGAACTCTTAAGAGAATCGGCTCTCGCGAGTTGCACGCCCGACGTCGTGTTGGTTACGAGTTTGTTTGAAGGGCTGGGTGACGATGCGGTCTCCAGCGTTTCCAAGCTCAGTAGCACACTGCCGACTGCGGTAATACTTTACGATCTGATCCCGTTCATTCACCGCAGCCCGTACCTCGATAATCCAGTCGTCGAGTCTTGGTACCAATATAAGCTCGACCAACTGCGAAGGGCGGATTTGCTGCTCGCGATCTCGGAGTCCTCCCGTCAGGAGGCGATCAATTACCTCGGTTTTCCGTCGGAGATGGTGGTCAACATATCAACTGCCGCTGACCCGAAATTTCGACCCTACCAGATTGGCGGCGACGCCGAAGCAAACATCCGCCGCCGATATCAATTACATCGGCCGTTCGTGATGTACACGGGTGGGATCGATCACAGAAAAAACATTGAGGGGCTCATCCACGCATACGCAAAGCTCCCGAGTGCGTTGCGACGGAGCCACCAGCTTGCGATCGTGTGTTCGATTCAGGATTCCAGTCGCGCTGCGCTGGAGTCCGTGGCCAAAAAATGCCGGCTGGCGTCCGATGCACTGGTGCTGACGGGCTTCGTGCCCGATGAGGATCTTCTAGCCTTGTACAACCTTTGCAAGGTCTTTGTCTTTCCTTCCTGGCACGAGGGCTTCGGGCTTCCGGCTCTCGAGGCGATGTCCTGTGGCCGCGCCGTAATCGGCGCTAACAGCAGCAGCCTGCCGGAGGTTATTGGGCGCGAGGACGCGTTGTTTGATCCGCGGGACCCCAGTTCAATTGCAGCTAAGTTGGCGCAGGTGCTCAACGACGAACTCTTTCGCAATGAACTTGAGCAGAATGGGTTGCGTCGAGCCGAGCTATTCTCGTGGCAAAAATGCGCGCACCAGGCGGTTGCCGCATTTGAGCGGTTGCACTCCACCCGCTCGGCGACGGCTTCGTTCCGCAATCTGGGCGCGCGCCGTCTGAGACTTGCCTATATCTCGCCGCTGCCGCCCGTGCGAAGCGGAATCAGCAACTATAGTGCAGAGCTGCTGCCGGAGCTTTCGCGTCATTTTGAAATCGAGGTAATCGTCTCGCAGGACGTAGTATCCGATTCCTGGGTGAAAGCAAACTGTCCCATCCGTAGCGTGGAGTGGTTTAGGGCCAACGTGGGTCGGTTCGACCGGATTCTGTATCATTTTGGAAATTCTACGTTCCATCAACATATGCTGGGTCTGATGGAAGAGGCGTCGGGGGTTGTTGTTCTCCACGACTTTTTTCTTTCTCATCTTGTTGCATCTTTGGATGAGGCTGCTCACGACAGGATAGGCTTGATGCAGGAGCTCTATCACGCCCATGGGCATGCGGCATTGGCCGAAATGGCTCGTGCGACAGATGTAAATGATGTGTTGTGGAGATATCCGTGCAATCGCCACGTCCTCGAGCGGGCGCTCGGTGTCATCGTACATTCGGAGAGTTCGCGCCGCCTGGCAGCAGAGTGGTACGGCGATGACTGTGGGGGTGAATGGAGCAAAGTCCCAATGCTACGGCGTACGGCACTGGATGTCGACCGAGATCGCGCGCGAAGAGCGCTCGGTCTGGGTCGTAACGATTTTTTGGTATGCGCCTTCGGTATGCTGGGGTTGACCAAGCTCAACCATAGGCTACTTGAGTCGTGGATGGCTTCGGTTCTCGCTCAGGAGGAGAGTAGCCAGCTCGTGTTTGTGGGTGAGAATGAGCGTGGTAAATATGGGGGGGAGCTGAAACACGCAATTAGGCGCAGCGCGCGAAGTGACCAGATTGTAATTACCGGCTGGGTTGACGAGAACACCTATGGAAATTATTTAGCCGCAGCTGATATCGCTGTTCAACTGCGCACTTTGTCGCGGGGCGAGATGTCGGCATCCGTACTGGATTGCATGAATTATGGCCTGCCGACGATCGTTAACGCGAACGGGAGCATGGCGGACTTGCCCGATGACGCGGTCCTGAAGATTGGAGACGCGTTTAGCGATTCAGAGCTGACATCCGCTTTGGAGACCTTGTGGGGTGACTGTAAAATTAGGGTGGCGCTTGGGTCGAGGGCTCGGGAGGTCATACGGAAATTCCACGCACCTCGAGCATGTGCAGACGTTTACGCGGCCGCGATCGAGGACGCCTACCGGTCCGCTTCTACCGATGTTTCCGCGCTCGCAAAGAGCTTGTGCCGTGGAGATGGGGAACCGGCGGACACAGTGGCGTGGGCGCGTTTAGCAGAGGCAATCGCTCGCTCAGTACCCCCAAGGATTGCTCAGCGGCAGTTGCTGGTGGATGTCTCGGAGATCGTGCACGGCGACGCCAGAAGTGGTATACAACGCGTCGTTCGGAGCGTATTGAAGCATCTACTTTTTCACCCCCCAGCCGGGTACCGCGTCGAGCCAGTCTTCGCTGCCGGTGAGAAGCGCTATGTTTACGCCAGATCGTACGTTTCACAATTCTTCGGGTTCGCACAAACTCCTCTGGGGGACGGCCCGATTGAGTTTCGATCAGGAGACCTATTTTTGGGTCTGGACCTAACCCATCGCGTCGTTGCCGCACATCGTCCAACCTACGAGGCGATGAGGCGTTACGGAGTGTCCGTTTGGTTTGTCGTTTATGACCTATTGCCAGTCCTGAGGCCCGATTGGTTTGGTGAGGGCATGGCCGACGCCCACAAGCAGTGGCTTCAGGTTGTCGCGATGGCCGATGGGGCTGTTTGCATCTCGATGTCCGTAGCCAAAGAGTTGTCCCTTTGGATCCGGGAGCACGGCGGCGAGAGGAACGGGCAGTTCAAGATCCGATGGTTCCATCTCGGTGCGGATGTTGCGGGCTCGGTTCCATCGACGGGTCTTCAAGCGAATGCGTCTGAGGTGATTGATAAGTTAATTGCTGGGCCGAGCTTTCTAATGGTTGGAACCTTGGAGCCTAGGAAGGGCTACTCTCAGGTATTGGCGGCGTTCGAGATCCTTTGGAACCAGGGCATTTCTGCGAATCTTGTAATTGTTGGTGCCAAGGGATGGCGTGCGGACGAGCTTGTCCGTAACCTGCTGGATCATTCAATGCGGGGCGAGAAGTTGTTTTGGCTTGAGGGCATCAGCGACGAATACCTTGAGCGCGTTTACGCGTCGTCCACTTGTATGATCGCCGCTTCGGCAGCCGAAGGTTTCGGTTTACCGTTGATCGAAGCGGCGCAACACAGGCTGCCTATCATAGCCCGCGACATTCCGGTGTTTCGGGAGGTGGCGGGTGCGCATGCGTATTACTTTTCTGGTACAACTGGGGAGGCGCTTGCCGAAGCGGTGCGCAATTGGATGGCGCTTTACGCGGAAGGAAGAGTTCCGTTATCGGACGGGATGCCATGGTTGACGTGGGCTGAGAGTGTGCAGCAGCTACTCTCCGCGGTGCTCCCGGCGGGCAGCGCTGACGGAGCAGTCGGGTCCTGCGGAAGTTCGGTGTCGGCTGGGGCGGTAATAGCGCAATTGGAGGCGGCGAAGTAACTGCCGTGCAATGGGCCTATTTCGCGAAAGCGTGAGGAATCCTTGCGGGCAGAAGATGCAGTTGGACAAGGCTCTTTTCACAAGCGGCTTCGGTGTCCTTCTCTTGGTCGCAGGCGATTTAGGCGAGTTCCGCACATGGATCGAGTTGGTTAATCCCAGATCCGGGGTCTCCACTTAACCGGAGTAAACTCATGAGTTGGATCATCCTCTTGCCGGCACCCACGATCCTCGGGCAGGTGGCGAGTTCCAGGCTTTATTCCCGACCGATGCGGACTGCTTGGACTATCTGGAGTGGCTACGCTGGCCCGCGGGCTTTGTCTGCCCGGCGTGCGGGCACGAGGGAGGTTGGCGGCGGGGAGACGGTCGGTTCCAGTGCTCGAGGTGCGGTCCCGGTAGGTCGGTGTCCGCAGGCACTTTCTTCGAGCAGACGCGTACGCCGTTGGCGGTATGGTTCAACGCCTGCTGGCTATTCGCCACGCCAAAGACGGGATGTCGGCGCTGACCCTTAAACGGACACTGGATATTGGCTCCTATCAGACGGCATGGGCTATGCCGCATCGGCTGTGATCGGTGCTGGTGCGGCTGGGTCGGGATCGCCCGACCGGAAAGGTAGAGGTGGACGAGACCCATATCGTCGGGGACGAGGAGTGGCTTACCGGTCGCCGCGCTCGTGGCAAGAAGGTCCTGACCTGCACCGCCGTGGCAATCCTGGAGCCGAAAGGGTTCGGCCGGTGCCGGATGCGCTTGCTGGACGATGCAACGGTGGCCTCGCTGCAGCACTTCGTGACGGACTTCGTCGAGCCCCGAGCAACGGTCATCACCGATGGTTGGAAGAGCTACTGTGGGTTGGACCAACTCGGCTACATCCACTGCCCGCGCAGCCCGCGCGCTGCCCGCACCCGCGCGGAGGATCCGGGCGAGCTGCCGCCTGGGGTGTACCCGGTCGCCTCGCTGGCCACGCGGTGGCTTTTAGGTACGCACCAGGGCTCAGTGGACAGCGCGCATCTGGCCAGCTCCCTGAATGAATTCGTGTTCCGCTTGACCCGCCGCCGTTCGCGCAGCCGCGGCAAGGTGTTCAAGCGGGTGCTCGATCTCACCGTCGCTCACGAGCCAGTGCCCTACAAGGAACTCGCCGCTGGCCAACAGTCCCGTGCAATACCTCGTACGCCGCCGCGGGCGAGTGGGCCTCCGCCCACCCTCGATCGCCCTCCCGTAAACCGACCATGGCTGCTCTCCGGTTAAGCGGAGACGCCAGTCCCGGAAAAAGACTGATCAAGACGCTGCTTCGCGAAGCATCCGAACCAGCAGGCGCAGGAAACAGGAGACAAATACTTGCTATCTAAAGAGTTCTACGTTCCCTCCGAGGTTTTTTCCGGCACTCAAGACGGGCCTTACATGGCGCTACCCTATCCGGTCGCGTCTGATTTCTACCATCCCAAATTTGAGGGATTTCTTCAGAGGATAAACAATCATCCATTTCAGATGCACCGTAAGCTGTGGGAATGGGCTTATGTCGAGCACCAACTTGAAGTCGCAGGTATGCTTGTACGCGGAAAGGCCGGCCTTTGTTTCGGCGTTGGCCAGGAGCAGTTGCCCGCGCTTTTTGCGTCCCGCGGTTGTAGTATTACAGCTACCGACGGAAGTCCTGAAGATACTGGTGCAATCTGGCAGGCTAGTAACGAGTATTGTCGCTCGGCGAAAGATCTCAATTTTAAAGGTATAATATCCGAAGAAGAATTTCTTAGTTCGGTGAAGTTTGAAATATGCGACATGAACAGCATAGGAAGTCACTTTCGAGGCTTCGATTTTTGCTGGTCGTGTTGTGCCCTTGAACACCTTGGTTCTATTGAGAACGGTCTTGACTTTATCGTTGACAGTTTAAATACCTTGCAGCGCGGGGGTATCGCATGCCATACGACAGAATTCAATCTGTCCTCGAATGTTCAGACGCTTGAGGAAGGGGGGACCGTGCTTTATAGACGCAAAGATCTAGAAGCGTTTGTAAGCCGGGTTCAGAAAATGGGAAATGAAATTTCGCCGCTTGTCATAAGCCCGATGGCTACGCCGATTGATCATTACGTAGATGTGCCGCCATTCCACCATAATCCACACTTGAAACTTTTGTTGGAAGGCTTCGTTACGACCTCGGTCGGCATCACGATACGAAAAAAGTGAAATCGCCAGACTTCAGCGCCTCAACGGAAGGGTTGGCCTATAAACTCTTTGGAGATTGTCATGGCCAAGCCTTTCTTATCACAATTTCGGCAGCGAGCAGTCTCTCGCTCTCTGTAATACGGAGACCCGTGTAGATTCTGTGTTGGTGGAGCGCGTCCGAGCGCGTTTCTGGATGAGTGTGCTGTTCCGGAACCTGTGGGCAAGAGCGGATCTCGTGTTTCGGTACGGTTCTATAGGAATGCGTTGCATAAAATGGGTTCAATCAAGATCAAAGCGCAGCATTCCACCGCATTGCGTTTGGACAATAGAGACATGGGTTAAGGCCGGGTAATGTTGCACTGACTGCCTCCGGTCGTGTGCGAAGAGCCAGCTGAGGGGGCGGTGGTTCGGGATCTGGCTTTCGCAGGCGAGTCGGCTGTAGGGATAGAGGCATTTATTGAGGTATTTTGGGAGTCGGTGTGGACGCAGCGCGCTGTGGAAGGTGCCGAGGAGAAAGCGCCTGAGGTTGGAGGTGGCGAGATGCATCCAGGGCAGCCAGGATCGGCGTCTGCTAGAAGGATGATGTTGGCGACTAGTCGAGCGTGGATCGGCAGGCACGCCAGTGAGCGCGCAAGTGAGTCGCGGGGGTACGTGCGAAGGCGCCTGGCGGCAGGCGTCTTTTGGCATATGGGATTTGGCTTGCGATGAAACCGACTCGATGGCGACAAGCAGGGGTGTGCGTAACCCGCCAAGGACGGCCTTGTCGGTCTTGTTCGCGCCGACCTGGGCATTGTCGACTTCAAGCAACGCCGTGAGCCTAGAGATTGCCACGATGATCCATGCCGACGCGCAAGATCGCGCCTGGCGGACTGGAGGCTGTCCGCTTTTGGAACTCACCACGCATTTACCATTGCGTTGTTTGCCGAACGCCAGAACGAGAACATCCGGCAGAACGCACGATGCGACGGGCGTATCGAAACAAGATCGGGAACCGGGGAGGCGAGGATCACCAACATCGCGCTTTTGAACGCAAAGGCCGATTCGGTAGAGGGCTTAGTTGTCGGTGCCCCGCTGACGCTTCAGGTGTCGATCGCAGTCAATTCCCCAATCCCGCTCCCGGTGATCGGGTACGTTATCAAGGACCGGCCGGGTCAGCCTATGTTCGGGACAGACACCCGCTGCCTGGCCAAGCCGCTGCTCAATCTTGGGTGCGGGATTGCGTGGCCCTTCGCTTCCGCCTCGAAGCGGCACGAGGGCCCGAGAACTATTCTCCGTCGCGATTGCGCTCCGCACCAGAGACACGACACGTCGGAAACAACGACGAGTGGCGTGACCTCGCACTCGTCTTCAACATCGTGAGCGTCGGTCGTTCGACCTTCATCAGTTACGTTTGGTTGCCGCCCGAAGTTGCGGTCGAGCGTAAGCGCTAGCCGGAAACGAACATGCACGATGACCTCTATCTAGCCTTTGCGGAGCGGTATCGAGGCTCTCGGGATCTCGTGAAATCTCGGCTCGGAGTGTATCTGCCATTTGTCGAGCCGCTACAATTCATCGACCGGGACTGTAGTGCCGTCGACCTCGGCTGCGGGCGCGGCGAATGGCTGGAGCTTTTGCAGGGAATGGGGATCCAAGCCTTCGGTGTGGACGTAAACGAGGACATGATCGCCGTCTGCAGGAACTTGGGGTTAGCGGCTGAACGAGCGGATGCCCTCGGTTATCTGAAGCGATTGCCGGATGCGAGTGTCGCCATCGTCTCAGGATTCCACTTGGCGGAACATGTCCATTTCGATGACTTACAGGCAATGGTGCGCGAAGCATTACGCGCGCTTAAACCTGCTGGGTTGTTGATTCTCGAAACGCCGAATACTGAAAACATCCTTGTCGGCACGTCTCACTTCTATCTCGATCCCACTCATCATAAGCCGATTCCCCCTCTTCTTCTCTCGTTTCTTCCAGAACACATCGGGTTTGAGCGGACGAAGATTCTGCGGCTTCAAGAGCCGAGCGGGCTCGCAAAATCAGAGTCCATACGGCTTCTAGATGTCCTTAGCGGAGTCAGTCCTGACGTGGCGGTCGTCGCGCAGAAAGCAGTTGCGATTCCCGCGCATGCCGCGCTGTTTGATCCGGCATTCGATCGGAGCTACGGCCTCGAGCTAGAAACCGTGACAGCGTGGTACGACGCTGGCATTCTCGATAAGCTGGCGGGGCTAAGTTCAAGGGTGGAAGAGCTTTTGCAGGCCCATGATCAGCTCAACAAAATACTTGCAAGTACGTCCTGGCGTCTAACTGAACCCCTTCGCGCACTCGTCAACGCAGCGAGAAGCATAAGAGACATGTTTCGCTAGGCCGGTTCTAACTTGAAGTGCAACACCCAAACTTAAAGGGGGAGGGTGAGCAGGTTCCCTAAACGGGGTGCCCAAAAAGTGAGCCTCCGACGGCCGTACCGATCAGCTGGGGAGAATGTAGCGCCGATCTATGCGTAGATCACGGCGAGACGCATTAGATGCCAGAAATGCGCTGAGGCTGCCCCAAGGAAGTATCAGACAGTTGGCAGCCTACCTAAACCCTTCAAATGTCCCCAGAGGAACCTAGTGAAGCGTCCAAGCAACCAAGATCGAGCAGCAATTCTCGCACGCGAGCGCCAACCACCGCCGGCGAATTGCGATCGCGCAAGAGCGCTTGCCCGCGTAGTCCCTTGGCCTCGGCTGCAGACCGATGCTCATAGATCGAGCGAAGCACTTCGACGGTCGCATCCAGTTGGGGTTCGGCCCAGACCTGTCCCTCCCAGCCAGGGTAGTCACCCCGCTTTAACGGAATAAGATCGTACGCCACTGGAAAGCCGGTATCCGGTGTAATGAAATCGGTGGTCCCCCCGTAGTCTGTAGAGACCACGGGTTTTGCCGCCGCCAAGGCCTCGGCGGCTCCAAAACCAAACCCCTCGGATCGGTGTAGTGAGATAAACACATCGCACTCATGCATCAAAGCGTCCATCTGAGCACGGCAAAGCGTCTTGTCGATTACCCGGATACGCGAATCGTCGGATGCTGTTGCCGCAAGCCATTCGCGCATTCCGGAATCGTGTCCACCGCGGGCCTTGACCACCAATTGGACGTCCTCCTGTCCAATCGGAAAGGCCGCCAGGAAGGCGCGCACCGCAGCAGTGGGGTTTTTGCGCGAACTGTGAGAATCGAAATCAAGGTAAGTATAGAACCGTAGGCTCTCTCTCGGGCAAGTTTCCTGGGACCATTTACGCGATGTTCTCACCGGCTGAGGCACTAGGCGGACTGGTCGGGGGAAATCCGGAGGGAAAGAATGAGCCACGAAGCTCGACGGCACCCAGATTTCGTCGAATTGACGTGCCACTTTCAACCAAGTCTGCGGAACCTGGCTTAACTCCCAGAACGGATAAAGGATATTGATCCTCCCGGGGCCAATCTCATGTTGCAGGTCAAGAATGGAGGGCAAGCCCGTGACCAACAGATTCGCTCGACGGTAAGGAACGAAGTCGCATTTGGTCGTGAACTCGGCGTCGTTTTCCCGGCCCGGTAATGGTACATGCCGAAACGAGATTGGGAGGCGCCGAGCATCGCAAGCATAACCGAGATTACGCGCTGCCTGACCCAAACCGATTTCAGAGCGCAAATAGCCGATAAGACACAGTCCCGGTTGAAAGTGAATGGACGGCGCCTCCCTAAATCTTGCAGTTCGAGATTTGCTATCCAGCCAGCGACAGACTGCCGGGTTTGCAATCCCCACTTCCAACAAATGTGTGATCGGGTTTTGCTTTCGAGGGATATAATCCCGCTGAATAAGAGCGTAGTCCTCCGAGTCAAAATTCGCGGCAGGCTTGCGTCCTTCGCGCCATCCCGACTGCATGTAATGCACGAACGGATCTTGGCCGCTGAAGGGAATATCCGCATACTGATTGCAGTACCACTGTGCGTCGAAGACGCCTAAGCGTTCGGCCAAGGCACGCATTCTGCGATCTCTGGTTCGCATGAAACGCCGGAATGCGCGCCTGCTTCGATAGCGTACCGCTTGCGGAACACGATGGGTAAAGAACCGGAGAACATCCACCAGTTTCATAACATCCTCTTTCCGGCTGACCAGGGGAACTGCGCCTTCGCAACATCTCCCAAATCGACCCACGGATTGTCATAAGGGTCATGCCGGAACTTTTCGCGCCACCGCTCGCTTACGACGGCAATAGCCTGTTGGCGCATTATCGCGACTTCGGGCAACGTTTCTGTGCCGCGGCTAGACGATTCCAAATGAAAAACTCCGTCGAGCGGCAAAGAGATTACCCGGTAGCCTGCCTCGCGGACGCGAAGACAGTAATCGACGTCGTTGTACTCAACCGGAAGGTGCACCTCGTCCAATCCTCCGACACTAAGAAACACTTCGCGTCGGCTGGCCATCAATGCGCCCGTTACCGCCTGGTAATTGCGTATCGAGAAAAGGGCGTTCAAGTAACCGGCGTCTGTTCTGCGTGCGCCGCGCATTACATGTTGTGCGAGGAGTTCCTGGGTGCCAACTTCGCCTTCACGCAGAAGCATCCCGGCGTGCTGCACCGTGCCGTCCCCGTAGAGCAGCTTGGTTCCAACCACTCCCACCTCCGGTCGTAGGGCATGGGCAAGAATTTGCTCCAATATCCCTGGCGATGTGATGTACACATCATTGTTCAAGAACAGGATCGTCGGTGCCTGGCAAGCCTTGACCCCCATGTTGATCATGCGGGAGAAATTAAACTTCTGGTTCATCGAGACGATAATTGCGCCATGTCGCTCTCGGAGCTGAGCGTACATTGAAAAAATACGCGGATCGTCACTCGCATTGTCTACGATCACCAATTCGGTAGAGAAGTGGTTATGGAACTCCAAGAACCCGAGGCATTTTTCCAGCAGTTCAGGCCGGTTTCGGTTCGGAATAACAATCGCGAGATCTTCGCTCCGTGATGGACGTGCGTATTTCGCCGGCGTGGTCACGATCGCTGATGCTTTGGTTTGGGGGAGATGCGCAACCGTCTCGGTAAGGTGTCCGGTTAAAAGACTCTTTCCAGCTTGGGCGACCAAGCAAAGCCAGTCATGCAGACTGCCGCATGAGCCCGCTTCCGCTCGGTGACGCTGAATTAGCCGGCGCGATATCAGAAACGCGGTCTGGATATAGTCAACTGTCTGAATAAAGTCCGGGTCCCACCCGGGCGTAAGAGCCGGTTGAAAATACGTTCCGCTGCCGGTGGAGCGGTCATAGTCGCAAAGCACAAGATCAGGCCCAGTAGCGTCCGGCCCCTCGTTGAGCGCGGCATTAAGCATGGAAAACGTATCAGCATCAAACGTCGTCCCGGCTCCTGCGAACATCACGTGGCTTCCGCGCCAAAGCTTGTTCGCATTAGAGCCGCGCAGAATGTCAAGGTGGGATAGCGCTGGCTCAAAAAATAGGCCGCGATAGCTGATGAAGTCCCCGGCGTAGTCGATATCGCTTGTGAGATATCCCACAACCAGAACCTCGATGTTCCGATAGGTCTGTTGAAGCAGGGAACTCAGGGTTGCATCCAACCACGGGCCTTCCCTGAGACCGCCGGCGTCAAAAATCACAATTGTAAAGAGGTTGTTCCTCAGCCCCAGCGCGTACCTGTGTTCACGTAGCCGCTGCGCCACGCGATGCTGCTGCCAGGTGGAATAATCAGATGCGGGTAACTGCATTACGCTCTTTCGGTTGTATTCGGTACCGGATGTGTGGGCGCTTCGACGTTCATTTCATGGCTCCGGCAGCCCGGCGCTTTAGAGTGAAAGGTCTCGAACCGCAATTCGCGTCGGCGCGACAAGCTCCTGGGGGGCGCGGCGTACGCCCGCTGACCAGCGAGGCGGCGGGCCCAGACCGAGCGCAGCACTCGCACGGTTGTTACCATTACTAACGGCTGCCCAAACTGACCCTACCGCAGACTGTTTCCTGCTCGGCGTAGAAAATCGCCAGTCCATTGGCGAGGGGCTGGTAATTGGAAACCGTCGGTGGCTCCTTGCGCGGGCAATCGTAACGGTGAAGCAGGGGGGCAGGCAAGGCGTAATCGCGTGTAATGGGCTCCGTGCGACAAGAGGATTCCTTCGCCATCTGGTTGTTAAACCTGGCGTAGATTCCGTACAGGCCACGTTTCACGTGTCTCATGTGAGATCTCGGTTGAGCCGCAGCGGGTAGACGTCGGCAAGTTCTGATAAACTGGAGCCAAGGCGGACTACCGACACAACGAATACGATCTCGCGATCTGCATCCGTACACTGCACGGCATGCGCGGTTTGCGAAGCGTTCTAGATCAACGCTGTGATCCTGCTCGGTAACGGTCGCACAGGGGCCAATGTTGCCGACGTCCTGCGGATCGATTCGGACACTGTCCGCGATTATTCCAAGCGCGCCAAGAAGACTGGGCGCGAGGGATTGCTGCGAATGAGCTACGTTGGCAGCGTAGCGCTCCTCGATGCGGGGCGGCTCGCGGAACTGGACCTTAATCTCCACAGTTTCCTGTACCTCATGGCCGAGGTGGTTGCCCGTTTTGTGGGGCAGCGCTGGGGGGTACAATACACCTGGAGCGGGATGACGGCGGTACTGCACCGTTTCGGTTACGTCTACAAAAAGGCGAAGCTCGAAGCGGGTAAGCAACCAGAGCCGGAGATCCAAGAAGCCTTTGTCGAGAAGTACGAAAACATAAAAAAACATCAGGGTGGGGCGTATAAGTCCCAGCCGGGCATTCGCGATCTAGGGAAGCACTGGTTTTTTGACGACGTGTATCTTCGGCAGATGGAGAGCAGGCTACGTAACGCGTGTCCGGAGGTGCCGTTTCGGTAGTTCTTATTTTAGATACGAATCCGTTGGTGGGATCATCTCTGCGCCGCGGTCGTCACGTGGAACCACAACCCACTTCCATCCGAGCTGAGACCGGGGAAACTGAGGCGGTGTGGCGCCGATTCGCGTCCATTATCTCGAAGGTGCCCTTGCTCAAGAAGCCGTCTGGATGTAGCTTTGCCCGCAAGCCCTGCCCCGGAGCTTTCCAGGTATCTGCCGCGGGGGGCCGAACGGCTACGACATTCCGGCGATCCTGTTCAGGCTTAAGTGTTGTCTTTCGCCGCAGTTTGGGCAATAACCCTCGATCTTGGGAGATCGTAGGGCGCGCGTCGCTTTGAACGAGTGTCATTATGCATGATAATTCGGTCTTTTCGCGCGGACTCTACGTTGCCCGAGTGCTTTTCGCGCAGTGGCTTTAAGGAAGGACTGGTTTGACGTTGTACTGGCATTTGACCAGGGTACGACTCGAAAGCGCGGTTTTGAGTCGTTCCATTTTTGGTTAATTGGGTGAATGAAAATGGGGGCAACAATACCCTGAACGGGAAACCAAATTATTCAGCGCTTCCCTAATCGACGGTGAGCGGGAGTATTCGTCGCCATCTGGGGTTTCTTGGGAAAATTGGAAAGGTGCTATGAAAACGGCGGTTATTACGGGTATCACGGGCCAAGACGGCGCTTACCTCGCCGAACTGTTACTGGAGAAGGGCTACACGGTCTACGGGACGTTCCGACGCACCAGCAGCGTCATGTTTTGGCGTATCGAGGAGCTGGGGATCGACCGGCACCCTAATTTCCACCGAGTCGAGTACGACCTCACGGACTTGGGCTCGACCCTACGGCTGCTGGAGAAGGCGCAGCCAACGGAGATCTTTAACCTTGCAGCCCAGAGTTTCGTGGCGGTGTCGTTTGACCAGCCGATCACGACGGGGAAGATCACTGGACTGGGCGCGTTGCACCTGTTGGAAGCGATCCGCATCGTCGATCCGACGATCCGCTTCTACCAGGCATCGACGTCGGAAATGTTCGGTAAGGTGCAGGAGATCCCGCAGAACGAGCAGACGCCCTTCTACCCGCGCAGCCCGTACGGCGTGGCCAAGCTGTATGCGCATTGGATGACCATTAATTACCGCGAGGCCTACGGCATTTTCGGTACCAGTGGCATTCTGTTCAACCACGAGTCGCCACTGCGCGGGCTGGAGTTCGTAACCCGAAAGATCACGGACGGCATCGCGAAGGTCAAGCTCGGCAAACAGGAAGTACTGGAGCTCGGGAACCTCGACGCCAAACGCGATTGGGGCTATGCGAAGGACTATGTCGAGGGCATGTGGCGCATGCTCCAGACAGACACCCCCGACACCTATGTACTTGCCACCGGCCGCACCGAGATGGTGCGTGATTTCGTGACCATGGCCTGCAAGGCGGCCGAGATCGAGATCGCCTTCGAGGGCGAAGGGGAGGAAGAGCGCGGTATCGACGTGGGCACCGGCAAGACCATCGTGCGAGTCAACCCGCGTTTCTACCGCCCGGCGGAGGTTGAACTCCTGATCGGCAACCCCGAGAAGGCAAAGCGTGACCTCGGCTGGGAGGCGAAGACCACCCTCGAGGAGCTGTGTCGGATGATGGTCGAGGCGGACCTTATCCGCAACGCTCACGGAGTTTCATTTTGAGAGTATCGCAAGTGATCCGGGAGATGGCAGTCCAGCAGTTTGCACGTGGCGTGGAGGTCTGGTTGTTAGGCTCCCGGGTTCGCGACGACGTTCTGAGCGGCGATTTTCACCTGTTGGTCGCGCCTTCTCGTTCGCCAGGACGCGTGGCGAGGGCGGCGTCAGAGCTTCTCGCTGCCCGGCAATGGCGGCTGGGCGATCGTCGGATCGACGTCGTGATCGATGACGCTACTGGCGCTCGCCCAATCGCAGCCCGAGCCCGTGAGACGGGGCGGATGCTATTGTGATCGCTTTCGACTGGATTAAGCGGATTGATGTCTGGATATGCCTGCGCGGCATCGACAAACGGGTACGACCATGAGCGAGCGCCGCGCCTTGATTACCGGGATCAACGGATTCACAGGGCGTTATCTCGCTCCCGAGCTGCGGTCGGCCGGATACCGGGTTTTTGGCACCGTCCACCACGGGGCGTCGGCGGGTAAAAACATCTACGCCGTCGATCTCTGCGACCGCGACGAGCTGCGTAGGGTTGCCGCCGACGTGCGGCCAGACGTGGTTGCGCATCTGGCGGCGATCCCCAGCGTCGACCACGGCGACGCGGAGGCGATCTACCGGGTGAACATTGTCGGTACCCGCAACCTGCTCGAAGCATTGGTTCCCCTGGATGCTCCGCCAAGCGCTGTGCTTCTAGCGAGCAGTGCTAACGTTTATGGCAACGCGCCGGTTGAAGAGCTCGACGAGTCGGTGCCGCCAGCGCCCGCGAACGACTACGCGGTGAGTAAGCTTGCCATGGAGTATCTCGCGCGTCTGTGGATGGACCGGTTGCCGATCGTCATAACCCGGCCCTTCAACTACACGGGGGTAGGGCAGCTGCCGCATTTCCTGATTCCCAAGATCGTCTCGCACTTCCAAGTGCGCGCGCCGTTGATCGAGTTGGGCAACACGGACGTGGCAAGGGACTTCTCGGACGTGCGCACCGTTGCCACGGTGTATAGTCGTCTGCTTGAGCGCGCGCCAGCCGGTCAGATGTTCAATGTCTGCTCCGGCACCGGCTATACCCTCGCCGATATCCTGCGGATGATGGCGACGATAGCGGGCTATGCCATCGAGGTCCGGGTGAATCCCGCATTCGTGCGCGCCAGCGAGGTGAAGCGGCTGCTTGGATCGAAGCAGAAACTGGAGCGTTGTATCGGTTCTTTGGCTGGCATTCCGCTGGAAGAAACGCTACGTTGGATGTACAAGGCGTGATAGGGGGAAGGGCCCGGGCCTCACGTTATCGGCCACAATTCCGGTAACTTCGGCCTGGGAGTACTTGCGCGAAACATGATCGGATTTCTCGAGTATAAAGGGCATTCGGTGGCAGTCGAAGATGTGGACCCTGGCGCTGGGCGCAAAGAACACGATCTTTCCCTGGAGCGCTTCGCCGTTACGGTTCCGCGGGACATGCCTTTCTGAATAATCTCTTTGTTCTCCCCCGGCGACGCTTCAGCTACTAGTTCCGACGCTCACAGGATTATTTACCGATGGGATGACGATTAACGTGGCCCTCCCGATGTGGGAGCTTTTCGTGCGCCTACACTTTCGCGTGAGGTGCGGGATTTGCCACCTTGAAGCGCCGCGTGATCACCCGGTTCGGTAGGGGATTCGGAGCGGTGTGGGTGGATTGGTTGACCGCACGGCGAAAATTGCCGCCAGCGCCGGGCGATTGACCTCCCGTTAAAGGGGAAGTACGGAGGATCGTTGTTCCATGCCTATCCGGTTAAAGCCCAACCCGCGCGTCCAGCCCCACAATGGGGCCGACTTCGTATACGCGGGCGCCGATATGTCCCCGCTTCGACCCGGCTAAGGTGGGGCGCGCCCCACTTGCTGGCTGGAAATGCCCTGACGTCAAATCGGTGGGCGTTAACCGCATAGGCTTGGTTGACCCTTGAAATTCAATGGCATCGGGGACCACTTTGACGGGTTCCTTCGTAAAATCTCTAGATGCGCGCTGATCATGCAAGCGCGCAAGCGGTTTGCCGAGCCGTTGGTATACAGTTTATTCGGAACCTTTCTCAAGAATACAGCAACCTATCAACGTAGAAAGACGAAAAAGCGTCTCGTCGAGTACGGAAGGCGTACGGGGCGCAGCAAAGCGCCACCCAACGGTGGGAATGTGGCCCTAATCGGCCATGTCTTTGCCCCTACCGGACGGGGCGAAGATGTGCGCGCGTGTTTTAGGGCACTTAAAGCAGGTGGTGTCGAATCGCGCATCGTGGACATCTTTGGGTTGGCCGAGCCGGATGAATGTCTTCTCGAGGAACTCTGGGCGTTTCTTGTGGAAGGTGTAGGCGACGCGGTAAACATTTTCTTCATCAATGCGGACGAGGTTGCCACCGTACTAGCCCATTTGAGGGCTACAGGACGGTTTGCGGGCCGAGGGTACAATATTGTCTTCCCGGTCTGGGAGTTGGCTCATTATCCGGCTGAATGGGCGCGTCAACTCGATCGATTTGACGAGATTTGGGTCCCAACCCGATTTATCCACGACAGCATCGCCCCCCAAGTGCGCAAGCCCGTTGCGCTGTTGCCGTTCGCCTCGGAGCTCCGCGATGGAGTAACTGGTGACCGCGCGGAGTTGGGCCTGCCGGAAGGGCGTTACCTGTTTCTCTATTTTTTCGATTTCACTTCGTACATTGAGCGAAAGAATCCGTTTGCTGTTTTGCAAGCATTTGAACTCTTCTTGCGCGACCGACCGGGCGCCGAAGCAACGCTGGTTCTGAAATTGAGCGGGGTGCACAAGTCCCCTCAAGAGTTCGGAAAGCTGAGTCATTACATCGCCCCATTTAAGGATCATGTGCTGCTGCTCGATCGGATACTGAGCGACGAGGAGATGGCGGGATTGTTGCGGTGTTGCGACTGTTTCGTTTCGTTGCATCGTTCCGAAGGCTTCGGGCGTGGCCTTGCAGAGGCGATGTCAAAGGGAAAGCCCGTCATCGCAACAGCGTACTCCGGAAATATGGATTTCATGAATGCGGACAACGCGCTTCTGGTGGACTATGAACTCGTTCCGGTGGCAGAGGGGGGCTATCCGTTCGCAACGGGGCAAGTGTGGGCGGAGGCGAATATAGATCAGGCGGCCAATTACATGGCGCTTTTATACGACGACCCCGCTTTCGGGCGACTGCTAGGTAAGCGTGCCAAGGATGCAATTCGGAAAACGAATGGCTATATGGAAATTGGCGCTCTATATCGGGATCGCATTCTAGCGATTGAACGGGCGCGGGATAGTGGGTAGGCGCGGTTCTAGCAACTAGCCGCGATAGAATTCTGTATCATCTGTGCTCGTCTTGGATAGCCACCATCGCATCCCGAGTGGCCTGAAGGTAAGCGTAGCCAAATTTTTGGTCTGGCTCAAGATGAGCGCCTTCCGCCCATTCGTTCCAAGCGTTGACGAAAACCAGCCTATCTTCGGGATCTTCGAATCGCTTTATGGTGTCACGAATCGCATTCTTTAGCCACTCCTGGTAGTCGCTTGGAGAGGATCCGAAGTAGACGCCGCCTTCCCCGCAACGGCGCGCCTCGTTGTCCCATGATGGGTTGACACCTCGGAACAGCGTATAGGGTGGAGTGCGATATCGGCGGCTTTGGGCCGGGAATGCCTGCCAGTCGTAGACGATGCCGCGAAAGTCAGGGTTAAGAAGCTCCACCTGGTCTGTTATTATCGGTGCGTTAGTGTTGTTGGGTGGAAACTCAATGGCCGCATCAAATCCGTAGCGTGCTGGATCGAGGGCTTCGAAAGACTGGACGTATGCCAGGTAGAGTTCGCCAATCGCGTGCTCTCGACACCAACTTCGCCAGCGCTCGGCGGTTTTGCGGGCGTCCGGGAGTAGGTCGGGGCGATATAGGATCAGCAGTGGACGTCCTTTAATGTGGATATACCGAGGATCGCGGAAGTAGGCGGAGACGTAGGCGATGAATTCCCGGTCGTCTTCGGGATCATGTCGTTGGGTTATTAGAATATCCTTTTCCCGACCGTCCCAGCGCCGGCTCCAGTTCTCGTTGGCCCAACATAGGCAGAATGGGAGGTCGAGGCGCTTGTTCTCGAGGTACTGCCTCACCGGACGCTCCAGTAGGCGCTTACCGCCGAACCAGTAGAAATAGAATGCAAACCCGCTTACACCGTACAGTCGGGCCAACTCGATCTGACGCTCCTGTACTTCGACGAGCCGCAGGTCGTAGAATCCCAGCTCCCCTGGCAAATGGGGCTGATAATGTCCTTTGAACTGCGCTTGGCCGCGGATCACATTCGTCCACTCCGTGAATCCCCGACCCCACCATGCATCGTTTTCCGGTATCGGATGGAACTGGGGTAGATAGAAGGCGATGAGCCGCACCGGCGGCGCGGAGAGCGGTGCCGCGTGGAGTAGGGGCACTGGTGAAGCGTCAACGCGGGGAGGAGAGGGTGTTCTGGGTTCGCCCGTCTCGCGGTGCAGATCGCGCCAGTTCTTGTAGGCGAGGGTGTGCTCGAAGATCCAGGGAGCGCCTCTAAAGAGTCGTCTTTGCAGCCATTGTTTACGCGAGATGCTCAGCGGTAGCCAGCGCCAGGCGCGACTCAGCAGTTCAGAAAGCATCAACAACTCGGTTCCGCCCTGGTCTCAATCTGGAGCACGATGCACATCTGATTTGGACGGGGAAATCGCGCAGGCAAACAAGCTCGCCTAATACGCCAATATTTGTGGGAATCGGGGACACTTGAGCAGAGTCTTGCGGGCGCTGTCGACCACCCAGTGAGGCGCTACTTCTGAGGAGTACTCTGAGGAGTACTGCGATCGTGCGTTGGCGTGGTTCCACAGCCTCCCCCAAAAGCAGTCGATGCTCTCGGATGCTCGATCTCCAACGAAGGTTGTGTGTTTAGTCGCGGCCTCCCGGCCCCCATGGGTCGGTATTCTACTGCGGCATGCCAGCTTGCGCACCGCGGCTCAGTGGGGTGCATCAGTATGTGGTTCACAGATCTCGTTACATCACCACTACGGGTTAGGGTCAGCCCCATCTCGCGACACACATCTCCCCTAGAGCCATCTTAAGTTGTGGATTTTCCTCAGAAGCCCCGCTTACTGCGAGGTATTTGAAATCAACCACTTAGAGGCTTGTGCGTAACGAGAGGGGTCAGCCCTGTGTGTCCGCCCCCGCGGGGCGGCACCTTAAGCCGAGGAGCGTTCCATGATACGAGGACCCCGCGCGTGGGCCTTGGTAGCGAAGGCAGGGAGAGCGCGCATAAACGTCCTATTATACAGATTGTTAGGGAAAGAGTGAGAGAAACCTTGTTAGGAATCTCTCATGTCTTGCAGCTTTCTCGATCATTTCGCCACCCTCGAAGACCCGCGGGTGGAGCGCAACCAGCGCCATGCCCTGCTCGATATCGTGTTGCTGACGGTCTGCGCGGTGGTAAGCGGGGCCGACGGCTGGGAGGCGATCGAGGACTTTGGCCGCGAGAAGCTGGGCTGGTTACGCCGGTTTACCCTGTTTGAGAACGGGGTGCCCTCGCATGACTGCATCGCCAACGTGATCTCACGCCTCACACCCAAGGGTTTTGGCGAATGCTTCCGCAGCTGGACGCAGGCGGTGGCCGGCGCCACGGGTGGCGAGATCATCGCCGTGGACGGCAAGAGTGCCCGCGGTTCGCGGGATCGGCGCCGGGGGCGTTCGCCGCTGCACATGGTGAGCGCCTGGGCGTGCCGCAACCGCCTGGTGCTGGGACAGGAGGCCACCGAGGAGAAATCCAACGAGGTCACCGCAATCCCCAAGCTGCTGGAACTGCTCGAGCTCAAGGGCTGCATCGTCACCATCGATGCTATGGGCTGCCAGCGCGCCATTGCCGAGCAGATCATCGCCCAAGGGGGCGACTACGTGCTGGGTCTCAAGGGTAACCAAAGCACCCTGCAGGAGAGCGTCGAGGACTTCTTCGCCACCGCCCTGGCGGGGGACTTCGCGGCGGTGGCGCACGACTTCCATGAGGAGATCGACAAGGACCACGGGCGCCTGGAGGTGCGTCGCTACTGGATCACCGAGGACCTGCGCACCCTGCCCGACCACCCGCGGTGGGCCGGCCTGCGCAGCATCGGCCTGGTCGAGCGCCGCTGCACGGTGGGCGACACCGAGTCCGTGGAGCGGCGCTACTTCATCAACTCCATCACCGCTCAAGCCAAGACCTTCGCCAATGCCGTGCGGGGCCACTGGGGGGTGGAGAACCGCCTGCACTGGCGCCTCGACGTGATCTTCCGGGAGGACGCCAGTCGCATCCGCAAAGCCAACGCCCCAGCGATTATGACGGCCATCCGCCACCTGTCCCTGAACCTGCTGGAACACGAGCCCTCGAAGCTGCGCATGTCCCAGAAACGCCGCAAGGCCGCGTGGAATGACCACTACCGAGCCAAGGTGGTGTTTGGACAGTGATTATTGCGCGCTCGCCCTGTTAGCGAAGGGCTCAGTGGCGGGCCGTTATTGGAACGTCCAAACTGGCTACTGCGTCGCGATTCTGGTCATTCCCGACTTAAATCAATACATAAATTGGATCATCGGGATTTTTTGCTGGGTGTGTGTACCCATGCAGCACGCGTTTTTCGCCAAACCCCAGTCTATAGTCTGAGGGGGAATCAGAGACTTAGCTGTACGCAGTCGCGTGCGCGATATGAACTTCTAACCAACTGATGCACAACAAAATCTCTTGTTACGGCCCTGGAGATGCGGATTAGAAGTTGTTCCTTCCGGCGGGGATTTCCTCCTGTTTAGGTGGAAACCTTGATGCTTCTCGGGTATCTTGCTCTCCTGTTTTGCTCAGACTTTGGCTGGTGTAGATGTCGAACACTAAAGTGGCCAAGCCGCCATCCTGGTTTGCCGTCCAGGTCAGGTATGCGCTAAACGCCGCAGAGTTCCGCAAGGGCTTGTTGGATATTGGGAACGGGTGGAAGAAGCGATCCCTTTGGATGACCATTGGGCTTCATGACATCCGGCAGCGCTATCGCCGTTCTGTTATCGGACCTTTCTGGATCACGATTTCGACGGGTATCATGATCGGTGCCTTGGGACTGCTCTACAGCCAGATCTTCAAGGTCGATACGTCTGAGTATCTGCCATACCTCGCGGCGGGCTTTTTTGCTTGGGGCCTTATCTCGAGTCTCGTAAACGAGGGCTGCCAAGCATTCAACTCGAGTGACTACCTTATCAAACAACTCAGCGCGCCTCTTTCCATATACGTGTATCGCGTTGTTTGGGCAAATTTGCTGATGGCCGCCCATAATATCTGGATCTTCGTCATTGTCGCGTTGTGGTTCAGCGTCGATGTTGGGTGGACGGCTCTGCTTGCCGTGCCTGCGTTGGCGCTGATCCTCGTTAATGGAATGTGGATCGGTTTGCTGTTTGGACTTCTCAGTGCCCGCTTCCGGGATATACCGATGATCGTCAGCAGCATCGTTCAGGTGATGTTCTTTATTACGCCGATTTTTTGGAAGCCTGACATGCTGCCGGGCCGCAGTGTTCTGTTGGACGCCAATCCTTTCTACCATTTCGTAGAGATATTGCGGGGTCCGATGTTGGGCCAGGTGCCCGCGCCGGAGAATTGGCTGGCTGCGCTCCTGGTGACCCTGATTGGTTGGTTCGGCGCGCTCACGGTGTATACCGCCTACCGCTGGCGCCTGGCGTACTGGGTCTAGAGGGGAGCATGGCATCTATAGAGCTGCAGAATGTCGTCGTCTCCTTCCCGGTCTATGACCAGAGCAGCCGGTCTTTGAAGAAGCGACTAATCTCAGCGACGACCGGGGGTCGTATCGAGTCAGACGCCGGGTCTGGCAAGATTTCAGTGGTACAGGCCCTCGATGGCGTGACGCTGTCTTTCAACCATGGGGATCGGGTAGGTTTGGTGGGCCATAATGGCGCGGGTAAGACGACCCTCCTCCGCGTGCTGGCGGGCATCTATGAGCCCACCATCGGTACCGCCAAAATCGACGGGCAAACCGCCCCCTTGTTCGATGTCGCACTTGGTATGGATCCGGAAAGCACAGGCTATGAGAACATCGTACTTCGAGGCCTCTTTCTCGGGTTGACCTACCGGGAGATCGAGGCCCGGGTGGACGAGATTGCCGAGTTCACGGAGCTGGGCAATTTTCTCGAGCTTCCGATCCGCACTTACTCCGCCGGCATGCGAATGCGTTTGGCGTTCGCGGTGTCCACGTCCATCGAGCCGGACATCCTGTTGCTGGACGAGGGGATCGGCGCCGGCGACGCGGCATTTCTCGAAAAGGCGAGCAGGCGTTTGAAGGAGTTCACGGAAAAGGCGGCCATCATCGTCTTGGCCTCACACTCCGAGGGTTTGATCAAGCAAATGTGCAAAACAGCGGTGCTGATGGAGCATGGAAAGGTCCTCCGAATCGGGGAAACCGAGGAGATCCTGGGGTATTACCGGGCCGGGGGTCGATAGCGCGAATCTCATCGAGGTGAATGTTTTCGCGGCTAGGGCGAAGTGGGGTGGACCTTGATTGCTTGGGTACCGCGTTCAGGACGCCCGCTTCATCCATGAAGTCCGGGAAGTGGGAATTTTGGCTTCGCTATCTGCCGCGGGCGCGGCATGTCCTGCGGACCGAAGGCTCGGCGGTATTGGTCGGTAAGGTCCTCCGGCGGCTCAACAGCACACCCTTATCTGTGGCCCGAGTGCCGGAGCTTCTGGATGCGCATCAGCCCTTAGGGCGTATCGCTATTCCAGCGCTGGGGCCTCCCAGGGTCTCCATTATCATACCGGCGTTCAACCAGCTTGGGTTCACTCTCCGATGCCTGGCATCCTTGAGTCGGCACCAAAATGCCGTTCCGTTCGAGGTGATCGTCGTCGACGACCGCTCGACCGATGAGACGGTTCCCCAATTGTCTGGTCTGGAGGGTTTGCGGCTGGTCCTGAACAGCGAGAATGAGGGATTCATTCGATCCTGCAACAGGGGGGCGGCCCAGGCGCGGGGCAATTACCTGGTCTTTCTGAACAACGACACTCAGGTGCAGCCTGGCTGGCTGGATGCCCTGATCGGGACCTTCGAGCAGAGGCCCAACGCCGGCTTGGTGGGAAGTCGGCTGATCTACCCGGATGGACGTCAGCAAGAGGCGGGGGCCATCTTGGCGGCCGACGGCTCGGCCTGGAACTACGGTCACCTGGATGATCCCTACAAGCCGCAGTACAGCTACTTGCGCGAGGCGGACTACTGCTCCGGGGCGGCCCTGGCGATTCCCCGGGCCCTGTTCGAGGAGCTCGGTGGCTTCGATACCCACTTCGCGCCCGCCTACTACGAGGATGCGGACCTGGCCATGCGGGTGCGGGCGGCCGGCTACCGGGTCTATTATCAGCCCGCGGCCCGGGTGGTCCATTTCGAGGGGGTGAGCGCCGGGACCGACCGCGGTCCGGTGGTCTCGGGTATGAAGCGCTACCAGGCGATCAACCGAGAGAAGTTCCTGGCTCGCTGGGGCTCCGAGATTGCCGACTGGGGGGTGCGCGGTGAGGACCTGGAGCGGGCCAAGGAGCGCTGGGTCCGTCGGCGCGCCTTCGTGGTGGACAACTACCTGCCGACCCCGGATAAGGAGTCCGGCTCGCTGCGGCTGGTCAACCTGTTCCGCATCCTACAGGGGCTCGGCTACAAGGTGACCTTCGGCGCCGCCAATCTGGAGGCCCTCGAGCCCTATGTTTCGGAGCTTCAAGGCCTTGGGGTGGAGGTGCTGTACCGGCCCTATGTGCGTTCCCTGAAGCGCCACCTGGCTGAGCAGGGCGCGCTCTACGACCTGGTGATCCTGAGTCGCGCCGACGCCGCCGCCGCCGTCATGCCTCATGCCAGGCGCCACTGCCCCAATGCCTTCATCCTCTACGATACGGTGGATCTGCACTTCCTGCGAGAGCAGCGTCTCGCGGAGCTCACTGGCGACCGTTCGACCCGGCGCCTGGCGGAGCAGCGCCGCCGCCAGGAGCTGGGGCTGATCGACGCCGCCCATGCGACCCTGGTGGTCAGCGAGGCGG
>JBGSUY010000643.1:0-2321 GCA_041753195.1 Chromatiaceae bacterium | reverse complement strand
ACCTGGTGATGAGCGAGCGCCATCACGCGGCCTTCTGCTGCGTGCGCCCGCCCGGCCACCACGCCGGTCGTCGCACCCCCGGAGGCTTCTGCTTCTTCAATAACGTGGCCGTGGGGGCGGCCCACGCCCTGGCGCACCACGGCCTGGAGCGGGTGGCAATCGTCGACTTCGATGTCCATCATGGCAATGGGACCGAGGAGATCTTCGCCGGGGACGAGCGGGTCCTCTTCTGCTCCAGCTTCCAGCACCCCTTCTACCCCGGCAGCGGGGCGGACACCGATGTCCCCAACATCTGCAATCTGCCGCTGCCGCGCCTCACCGGTGGGACCGAGTACCGGGCTGCCGTGGAGCGCGCCTGGCTGCCGCGCCTGGACGCGTTCGCCCCGCAGCTGATCCTGATCTCGGCGGGCTTCGACGGTCATGCGGAGGACGACATGGCCCATTTCAAGCTGGTAGAGTCGGATTATGCCTGGATCACCCGCAAGCTCCACGACCTGGCCCGCAAACATGCCAAGGAGCGGGTGGTCTCCTGCCTGGAGGGAGGCTACGCGCTCTCGGCCCTGGGTCGCTGCGTCAGCACCCATGTGGACGAGCTTATCGGGCACGGCTGACCCGAGCGTACCGCACCGTCACGTGGGCGCGTCTCAGCACGACGACACCCGGAGCGGCAATCCTTAGGCAAGCCTGAGATGGCACGCGTCGCCTCGGCGCTCAAGACCCTGCTCAGTGGCCTGACCACCTGGCTGCTCCGTTATCTGGCCTGGATCGGGATCACCGGCTCCCTGACCCTGAGCGGCGCGCTCTTTCTCATGCTTCTCAAGGACTGGACCCTCAAGTCGATCTTCACCTCCTTGATGGTCTGGCCCATGCTCGGCCTCGGCGCCCTTCTCGCCATCCCAGTGGCCCTGGTCCCGGTGGGGCGCACCTTCCTCTACACCGCCGCCGCCTGGGCCCTGCTCTACAATCTGATCCTCTTGATCGCATGATCGGAGCCCCAACCCAGGGGCATTCACATCATCGAAACTGTTGGAGGCATCATGAAGGCGACCCGCACCCCCATCCTGACCCTAACGCTTGCACTCGTCCTGCCAGCTGTCGCGTTGGCTGAAGTGAAGACCCAAACCGTCCAGTACCAGGACGGGGACCAGGTCCTCACCGGCTTCATCGCCTACGACGACAGCCTCTCGGGCAAGCGCCCCGGCGTGCTGGTGGTCCACGAGTGGTGGGGCCTCAACGACTATGCCAAGCGCCGGGCCGAGATGCTGGCGGAGCTGGGCTACGTGGCCTTCGCGGCGGACATGTACGGGGACAACCGGGTGACCGAGCACGCCGCCGACGCCAAGGGCTGGATGATGCAGATCACCGAGAACCAAGATGCCTGGCAGCAGCGCGCCCTTGCCGGCCTCGAGGCCCTCAAGGCCAGCGACAAGGTGGATGGGGACCGGCTCGCCGCCATCGGCTACTGCTTCGGGGGGGCGACCGTCATGCAGCTCGCCTATGCCGGGGCGGACCTAGACGGGGTGGTGAGCTTCCACGGGTCCCTGCCGGTCCCCACCGCTGAGCAGCAGGGGGCCATCAAGCCGAGCATCCTCGTCGCCCACGGGGACCAGGACCCCCATGTCCCGGCGGAGCGCGTCGCCGCCTTCCAGCAGGCCCTGACCTCGGCCGGCGCCGACTGGGAAATGGTCAGCTATGGAGGCGCCAGGCACGCTTTCACCAACCCCGACGCGGGCAGCTACGGGATGGACAGCCACGCCTATGACCCCAAGGCCGATGCCCGCTCCTGGTCACTCATGCAGTCCTTCCTCGCGGAGGTCCTGACCCCTTGAGGGGACCCGAGACCGGGATCCTGTGGCTGCGCCGGGACCTGCGGCTCGCGGACAACCTGGCGCTGCTCGAGGCCGTCGCCACCTGCGAGCGGATACTCCCCCTCTATATCCACTCCCCGCATGAGGAGGCCCCCTGGGCCCCAGGCGGGGCCTCCAACTGGTGGCTGCATCACAGCCTCGCCGCCCTGGACCAGTCCCTGCGGGAGCGCGGCAGCCGCCTGGCTCTGGAGCGGGGCGAGAGCCTGGAGACCCTGCTACGGGTCGCCAAGACCATCGGCGCCACCCGCATCTTCTGGAACCGGCTCTACGACCCGGCGACCCGGGAGCGCGACGCCCGTCTCAAGGTCGCCCTGCGCGCGCAGGGCATGCTCTGCCAGAGCCACAAGGGGCTGCTGCTGTTCGAGCCCTGGGAGGTCCGCACGGGCGCCGGGGAGCCGTACCGGGTCTACAGCGCCTTCTGGCGCCGCTGCGCCCCCGGCTTGAACGGGAGCC
>JBGSUY010000642.1:0-4476 GCA_041753195.1 Chromatiaceae bacterium | reverse complement strand
ACCCCCGCCCGGCGGTGGTGTCCATGGGAAACCCCGGACCAACTCCCGCCCGCTTTGCCTCACCGGCACCACGCTTCCACCGGTGGCACAGTGTCAACCAAAAGGGGCGGTGAATTGCGGATTAGCGTGAGGCCCAACACTCGGCCTTGGCCGGCTCGCCGGAGAGCGCCAGCGCCACCCGCCCCTGCCCCGGGCTCACCAGCCCCAGCTCGAGGACGAACAGGTGGGCGAGATCCACCGCGTCGTCCACCGCGTAGGGCACCGGTGTCAGGGTTTCGTCCTTGCTGAACTGGCTTACCCCGACGAACAACGCGCTCGACTCGCCCGCATCGAAGCCCAGACGCTGCAGCTCCGCCTCCGGCACCGCCCGTAGCGCCACGCCGCGCTCGGAACCCGCAGCCACGCCCGCCATCACCCACAGACACAGAATAAGCGCCCACCATCTGCACATGCTCGGACTCCCTGCTCGCTCCCCTCGCCCTGGACCGCCGACACCCGCACGGCTCGGGCATTCGCCGCGTGCGGCATTAGACGCATACCGCACAAGTGTCAATATGGAATCGCCTGCCCTGATTCCACGAGCGCCTCCCTGAGGCTCTTCGGCTCAACACCTCTACGGCCTATTCCCATGTGCGCAAGCGCGGTGGCGAAATCTGCCTGCCGCACCGCGATGGTGACAGGCGTTCCGGCCGGAAACCTCAATGAGCCGTCGCTGGTGACGGCATAACCTGCTTGCACCGCTGCATTCTGTAATGTCTGGTAAATTGGTAAGGAGAGGTCCACCTTCCCAGCCCCGACCTCGACGATTCCCATCTCGCCATCCTCCACCTGCAGGACTTTGTCCACGATGAAGCGGGTGGGGTCAAGAAGAGTGCGCTTGCACGCAGCTCTCATCGACTGGTAATTGGCCATCAGGAACTCTTCCGCTTTCAATGAGTCGACGCGGCTCTCCGTCACCTTGTTCAGCACCAGCACGCTCTTATGCGTCGGCGCGCCGCCATCTCCTCCGAAGTTGATACCCGCCTTCGCCAGCTCCGCTGTCGGTAGCCCGAGGGTCGCGGAGGCCGAGAAGCCGTAGTCGATCGCCCGGTTATATTGGATGATCGGGCTCACCCCGGTAGTGACGAGCCAGGCGTCGTCGGGAAAGCAGTGCAGATTCACCAGGGTTCCTATGTCCCTGGCATCTCGGCCGGGAAGCACTTCAATGACCGTGCCAACCGTCCAAATCGAATTCGGCCGCGACAGGACGATCCAACCTTCACTCTCGTTGAGCCCTAGGCCGTCGTGCAAGTTGACGGCGTCTGGCACCGGCGGCTGCTGGCGGAGTAGTGAGCATCCGGTCAAGATCAGGACAATACCGACGACAGCCGCCACAAGGTCTCGCCGCCTTAGGCTGTTTATCATGAATTTCCCTCCCAAGGATGTGATTGCCAGGAAGACCCCGATAGAGATCAGCGCCTTCCCCCCGGTGCAGGAGCCGCATCATTCTTGGCGCCTACAAGGCGCTCATGGGATCGGCAAGGCTTTGCGCCCGGGCCCACTGCCGATGCCCTTTCCCGTCGTTGAGCTTAGCTCGATTCGCCCAGGGCGTTGCGTGCTCCGAACGTTCAGCGAACCACCTGACCTGCCGGCGGGACTGACTGTCGCCACCACCCAGGCACGCCCCCTCGTCCCTCCCCGCACCGGGTCCATCGTCCAATTCCAGGCTACTCTCGTGCGTGGTCGGGGTGCCATGTCAACAATCATGACAAGTTTCCGCCATAATCCCACCAGGACGGTCTTCGCTCGTCGATTTTCGGCCCGCCCGGGTGATTTGCGTCGCGTGTGCGCCGCCCCGCGCGTAGGCCGGTCCCACATGAATGCCGTCACAGGGGGTTGATATGCCGTGGCTCGCCGTTCTCATCCTCACGCTCATGTCCAGCGGCTGCGCCTCCTGGCAGTACAGCCGGGTACAGCCGGGCGAGCTGCACGGCAGGCTAGTCGTGCAGTGGATAGACCCGGACAAGTTCATCTTCCTGCCCGACCCCGAGAAGCCGCTGACCTTTACCCGCCACAACAAGGACAGCATCACCCCGGGCGTCATGTACACGGACGGCGGATCCATTCCGAGGCCGCTCTGGGGGGTTCGCAATTACTCTCCATGGGGCTACGCCCCGGCGTATGTCGTTCACGACTGGCTCTTCGAGATGAAGCATTGCCAGCTTCCGGGGATCGAGAAGTTCAACGTCGATGAGGCCGCCTTGGTGCTCGCGGAGGTCATGAAGACAATGATGGAGCACGACAAGAGCGCCCCGGTGGACAAGCTCACGCTGTACGCCATCTTCGAGGCGGTTCGCTCGCCGATCGCTCAACAGGTGTGGGATTCGGGCACGTGCCGGCGCGTAGCAACGCGCGGTGAGGAGCTGGCCCCCATCCTCCCGCGGGAGCCGACCAAGATGGAGTACGTGATCGAGTATCCATAGCACCGCTGAGGCGAATATTGCTGAGGTTGCACGGCGGGCTCTGCCCCGCCGTATCACCTGAAGGGGGGATAGGTATGCGGGAGCTTACTGTCGGTGGGGCCTTTGCGGCCGGCGTCCTTGTCCTTTTGCTCATCTTCATCGCTGCCGGTTGGCCCGGGGCGCCAGACCCGTGCATCCACGACACCTCCACGGGCGGGAGTAACACCTGCTGGTGCGAGGCCTTTGCCGTCTCCGAGATCGGACAGCCGGGCGTGCGGCAACCCTTCAACACCTGGTCGAACCTCATGGCCCTGCTCTACGGCGCCATCGTCGGCCTCGGGGTATGGTGGACGCGCACGCACGCGTCCGGCATCAACGCCAACCGCATGCGCTCCACCGCGATCTATCCGCTCACCTATATCTGCGTGGTGATCTTCCTCGGCCTCGGCAGCATGTGGTTCCACGCCTCCATCACGGCTTTCGGCGGGGTGGTGGATCAGATCTCCATGTATGCCTTCGCGAACTTCATCCTCGCCTACACCATCGCCCGAGTCTTCCCGCGCCACTGGCCTGACTGGCCTGTCTACGTCGGGTACGGCTTGCTGACCTTTCTGCTCACCCTGCTCGGCGCGACGCTCCACCTCGACGCCGTGCCGATCTCAGCCGCGCTCATCGCAGTCGTCGTGCTCATTTACGCCGGGTTTGAGGGCTACATCGGCTTCGGCCGGCCGGACTTGCGCAGCGATTGGGTCGGCTACGTGGCCTACTACATCCCGGCCGTCGTCGCCTTGGGTCTCGCTATGCTGGTCTGGGCCATGAGCCAGACCGGCCGCCCCTGGTGCGACCCGCACGCAGCCTTCCAGCTCCACGGGCTGTGGCATTGGCTCGCGGGGATCACCTCGGTCCTCCTGTACTTCTACTGGCGACACGCGCGGGGCTGATGGCGCCTCAACGGGTGTCGGCGCCGCGGGGGCGAGCCACCAACAGCCAAAATGGTGCCTAGGTGCCGACAGCGCCCTTGCTTGCCTGCAGGCCGCTGCCCTACTCCGCCGCGCCCACCAAGGTGAATGCCGCCCAGTATCTGGGCTGCGGATAGCGGTTCCGCGTCGTTTGCATAGCCCGCTGGAGGGCCACGGCCTTGTCCCCGTGGCTCAGGTACTCCCGGTAGAACGCCACCATCAGCTCGCGGGTCGCCTCGTCGTCCACGCGCCACAGGCTCACGAGCAGGGAACGGGCGCCCGCGGCCAGGAAGGCCCGGGTAAAGCCGATGGTACCCTGGCCCAGTGCCCTGCCAAGACCGGTCTGGCAGCCGCTCAGCGTCACCAAGTCCATACCGTCCAGCGCAAAATCGCTGGCGACACTCCAGGCGGTCAATAGCCCCGGATACGAGATACGAGGAAGCTCCGCGTCCGCTGGGGCATCGAACCCCCTTAGCTGGACGGGCCGCCGCGCGTCCCCGACCCGCGCGACTGCCCCGGTCGCCCGGTCCAGGGTGACGTCCTGCCCATCGAGGCCCCTGAGCACGATGAATGACTGCAAGGGGTCGTCCGGACAGGCCACACCATGGGTCGCGAGATGCAGGATGCCGAACGCCCCGTGCCAGGCGGCGAGGCGCAGCGCGTCGGCCTGCTCCCCCGTGAACAGCTCGGCCAGATCACCCATCTGGGCCGCCACCTCTGCGGCCTCGGCCTCAGCCCCCGGCAGGGCATCCAGGGCGAAGGTCTCGTCAGCCCCGCATCCCTCGATCCGCTGGGGAATGCTTGGGTTCCCCACCACCCAAGCGCCCAGGGCGCGGAAGTCCGGGCGCTCCGTTCCGGCCGCCTCTCGCCACACGGCCTCTGAAGGACTGTAGCTGAGTGGATGTTGGTCCCCCAGGTACAGGCCCTCCGGGCTCCTCAGGGCGGCAAAGGGTAAGAGCCAGAGCGAGCGATGGGGCACGATCACGACCGGCTCGGCGGCGTTCTGAGGCAAGCGCGCGCGGACCGGGGCGACCAGCGCGCGATACAGGCGCTGGCCGAGGTCAGCGCCATCGCCC
>JBGSUY010000641.1:0-3958 GCA_041753195.1 Chromatiaceae bacterium | reverse complement strand
TCGGCCACCCGCAGCTCCAGAAGGTCCCGGGCGTGCTCCAGGGAGCGCCGCGCCTCCTCGGCCTGGGCGCGGCTCTCTGTGAGCTCCTGCGACATGGTGTTGAAGGCTTCGACCAGTTCCTCCAGCTCGTCCCCGCTGCGGATCTGCACCTGCTGGTCCGGATCCCCCTTGGCGATGGCCCGGCAGCGCGCGATGAGCATGCGCACCGGCTTGGTCACCTTGGCCGACAGGACCCGGCTGAACAGCACGGCGAGCAGCACGGAGGCGGCGAGGGACGCCCCGCCGGCGGTGCGCACGGCGGAAAGCTTGCGCCGAAGCTCGTCGGCACGCATGTCGAGCCCAACGAGATACTCCCCATTGCCGTTGCGCAGCGGGGCGTACCCCGACATGAAGGCCCCCCACTCGTCCGTGTAGACCTGGTCGTCCACCGAGGGCCGCTGGAAGCCACGCAACAAGGCCGCGGTGCGCTCCGTGTATTCGCGCCCGGGGGCGGCCTGCTCCGGAGAGTCGTCGGAGTCGATCACGAAATAGACGCGCCCGCCGCTATGGCGCATGACATAGACGAAGGCGAGGTCTGGGTTTGTGAGGCCGAGGCTGCGGATTAGGGCCAGAGAGCGCTCGTAGACCGGAAGGGCGCGGTCGGCGGCGCTGCGAATCGGGCCAAGCTCGGCGGCGTCCATGGCCTGCCCCGCCAGGGCGGCGGTGCTCTCCAGGCGTGCCTGGATGTTCTCGGTGAGGCTGCGCACCGCAGTCAAATAGAAGTAGCTCCCGACGCTCCCGGACACCAGAAGCACGGCGAGGAAATGGCTCAGGAACAGCTTGCGGCGGATCGACAATCCCATCAACTGACTCCGGCAAGACCCGCGGACCCTCGACAGGGTTTGGGGTCGCACCCCTGGCGGCCCACTCTTTTGCCCGGCCGAAATTCTAGGGGGTCAGACTGCTGCTAATTCTAGTGGCTGGGGTAGACGCGAAGGCGGACTCCGTCGCATAAGTCGGGTATCTCGTCAGGGCAACGAGGACCTGCGGGCAGAACTGGGTTCTCAGCAGCCATTGCGGCGGGATCAGAGCAAGCGGGTCACTGGCTTGTCTTGGGTTCACGCATCGCCAGCGACGCTGGGGTCGGCGATAATCCCGACAATTCCCATCGCGACCCTGGCAGACCCATGACCAGACTTAGGCTCGGAATCCCCAAGGGCAGCCTGGAGGAGGCGACCATCGCCCTCTTTCGGCAGGCGGGCTGGACGATTACCCCGCGCTCGCGCAACTACTACCCGGAGGTGGACGACCCCGAGCTCGCCTGCGCCCTGGTGCGGGCCCAGGAGATGGCGCCGTACGTGGCCAACGGGACCCTGGACCTGGGGCTCACGGGGCTCGACTGGATCCTCGAGACCCAGACCGAGTTGGCGGTCGAGCAGGTCTGCACCCTGACCTATTCCAAGTCGTCAAACCAGCCGAGCCGCTGGGTGCTGCTGGTGCGGGACGACTCACCCATCCGCTCGGCGGCGGATCTCGGGGGGCTCAAGGTCGCCACCGAGCTGGTCGGATTCACCCGCCGCTACCTCTCCGAGCGCGGCGTCGAGGCGAGCGTGGAGTTCTCCTGGGGTGCCACCGAGGCCAAGGTGGTGGAGGGGCTGGTGGACGCGGCGGTGGAGATCACGGAGACGGGGAGCACCATCCGGGCCCACGGCCTGCGCATCGTGGAAGATGTCCTCTACACGGAGACTCGGCTGATCGCGAACCCCCAAGCGATGCAGGAACCGTCCAAGCGGGCCAAGATCGAGCAGATCGCACTGATGCTCCAGGCCGCGCTCGCGGCGCGCCACAAGGTGGCCCTGAAGCTGAACTGCCGGGCGGAGCGGCTGGAGGAGGTGGTGGCCCTGCTCCCGAGCCTCCATGCCCCGACGCTCAGCCAGCTTTACGACCCCGAGTGGCTGGCGGTGGAGACGATCGTGGACGCGCGCGCGGTGCGGGACCTGATCCCGCGCCTGCGGGCGGCGGGGGCCGAGGGCATCCTGGAGTACGAGCTGCGCAAGATGGTCTAGCCGGTCGCCCGAACCGATTCGGCCCAGGGACACCGCTTCCGCCGCCTCCAAGGATTCTCCACCATGCCTGTCGTACTCATCGCCCGCCGGATCCTCGCCCTGCTCTGCTTCGCCGCCGCCCTGGGGCTGGCCGTCCATCTGATCGCGGAACTCAATCGGATCAAGGGGCTCAAGAGCGACCTGGCGGAGATCAACAACGTCCGTTACGGCCTGCTCGACGCTGACCAGTGGGTGTCCCGCGTCTCGGCAGTGCTGGAGCGGCGCATCGAGGCCTTCGAGCTCACCGAGACCAATCGGCCCCAGATCAAACGGGCGGTGGAACAGGCCCTGGAGACGCTGTTGGTCCAGGTCGAGCAGTATCTGCGCCAGCGCAATCAGCAGGCAGGCGGCTCCTGGCTGGATCAGCTCAAGGGGGCCATCCAGCAGGGGCTCCAGGACCTGCTCGTCGACTTCGATGCGCTACGGCGCAAGGTCCCGGAGTACGCGGACCTGGTGGTGGAGGAGCTCTCCAAACCCGAGGCCAGGCGAGAAATTCAGGCCCAGCTGTCGGCCTTTCTGCAACAGGCGGCGGACTCGTCCTTCGCCAAGACCGACCGGTCCGGCCTCGAGGCCCTGCTGGCCCGCCATGGGTGCGCGGAGCCGCAGGCCTGTACCGTCGAGATCGGGGCCCACATCGCCGAGTCGAGCCGTCCCCTCCTCTACCAGGTCGCCGCCCTCTTCGCGCTGGTAGGGACCCTCTTCCTG
The DNA here is from genome assembly GCA_041753195.1 of Chromatiaceae bacterium. Taxonomy (GTDB): domain Bacteria; phylum Pseudomonadota; class Gammaproteobacteria; order Chromatiales; family Chromatiaceae; genus Thiodictyon. Next base: position 1,169 of record JBGSUY010000641.1, on the reverse strand, counting down.
ATCTGCCTGAGCCCCCGGCCCCGGGCACCCGCCCCATCCTCCGCGGCGCGCCCGGGACTCGACCGCTACCAGCTCACGCTGCTGACCGGTGCCACCCTCATCCTGCTGGCCGGGGGCATCCTGAGCCCCATGATCGAGATCGAGGCGCGCATCTCGGAGCTGCGCCTACAGCTCCTGGGGGAGCCGGTGGTCTTCACGGACCAGGTGCTGTACTTCCAGACCAAGAGCGTCTTCGACGTGGTCTCGATCCTGGTGCGGGCAGGGGGGGCGGACATGATCCTGGTGGCCGTCCTGATCGTGCTCTTCAGCGTCGTCTTCCCCGCCCTCAAGGTCCTCGCGACCTATGTCTATTACTACGATTTTCGGGGCCTGCGACACGCGGCCCCGGTGCACTTCTTCGCCCTGCGCTCCGCCAAGTGGTCCATGGCGGACGTGCTGGTGATCGCCATCTTCATGGCCTACATCGGCTTCAGCGGACTGGTGGGCAGCCAGCTCGGGACCCTGAGCCGGGCCGCCAAGGCGGTGGAGGTGTTGACTACCAACGGCACCATCCTGGCGCCGGGGTTCTATCTCTTCCTCGGGTTCGTGCTCGCCAGCCTGCTGTTGTCGAGCCTGCTGGAGAGCCGCATCGGCGAGGGCCATTCCACCTGAAGCGGGTCTCACCAGGGGGCCGGATTGGGCCAGAGGCCCTTGAGGAACTCCCACTGGGGGCGCGGCGCAAGCCCCGTTGGGCTGCTGGCTCCCGTCTCCCACAACCCCCGCGGACCCGTCAAGACGGTATGATTATGGTTAGTTCCGCCCTCGCAGCACTCAGAGACGTGAATCACCGGTACTCTCGAAGCACCCTCGGTCTCACCCTTATCGCCGGTGTCGCCCTGCAGCTGGCGCCCCTCAACCACGCCCGCAGCTGGACCGGGGCCCTGCCGGACGGTAGTGAGCTGCGGGTCGACCCGAGCACCCATCGAGCCATGCAGATAGACGGGGACAGGGTCAGGCCGCTCTGGGACGGGGTGCATCGGCTGGAGGATGGCTCGGTGGTGATCATCCGCGGGGGCACCGCCGTCCCCACGGAGGACATGTTACGCACCTGGGAGGGGGGCGTCGCGACGGTCGATGAGCTGGAGGGCCGACCCTGCGAGCAGCTGGAGCGCCGGGTGTGCGGGCACGAC
>JBGSUY010000640.1:0-1904 GCA_041753195.1 Chromatiaceae bacterium | reverse complement strand
GTCCATGTTCATGGTGTGCGACTCGGTGATCATGTCGCGCACCAGGGTCCCCATATCGGCGCCGTCGAGCCGGCCATCCCACATCAGCACATTGCGGTGCGCGCTGTTGATGAGCGTCGGGGCGTTGCGGAAGTACAGGGTAGAGGGGTAGCCGGCGGAGAGGGCCTGGCCGTCGCCCCAGCCCTTCTCCGGATCGTGGCAGGTGGCGCAGGAGACACCCCAGTCCCCGGAGAGCCGGGTATCGAAGAAGAGATAGCGGCCGAGCTCCACCATCTCCGCCTTAAGGGGCTTCGATTCGGGGAGGGGGGCGAGGTCGAGGGCGGTGCCCGCACCGCTGGCTTGGGTTGCGGCAAGGGCCGCGGCGAGTCCGCAGAGACGGACGCAGCGCGCCAGCCGAGGGGATGGGAAGCTTTGCATGGCTCCTCCTGGTTGGTCGTTGAGCGATCGGAGGCTCCGCGCCGCCGGGATGGCGCGGACTCGCCCGGGGTCGAAGCAACGACCGGACCAAGTGGGTAACCAATTGATAGGGAAGAGGATGCGTCGTCCGCCACCTGGGGTTACGGTAAATTACTTACCGGCGAGTCCGCATCGGGTGGTCAGGATCCGATCGGTGCTCGCGGTGATCCGTCGCCGAGGGGGCAGCCACAGAGCAAGGGGTCAAAGGGATCAGATCAAAGGAGTTAAGTCGTGCGTATTGCGGCCGCGTGAACCCCGCATTTTGACCCAACGGCTGGCAGTGGTTCCCGACCAAGTGCGGAGCGTCCGCGTCATTCACCATCATCGGGATGGCGCAGAGCTAGGCCCGGGGCAACCTACCCCCTTTGGCATGCAGCGGCCGCGCTACATCGGCGAGCGCGCCGGCCTAGGGATACGCCGACCCCGTCGGTTCTTCGGCTAAATCGGCCGGAGCAACCCCGGTCTGGACCGGAAACGCAGTCGGTCAGCACGTCCCTGAGGGCGGCGACCCTCACAACCCGAGGCTCTGCCCAATGGGCGGATGCCGGGTTTCGCGACTCTCACTCGGTAGGCCGAGCGGCTGGCCCGGTAGGCAATGTGATCGAGAATCGGGTGCCTTGGCCGTCCGACGTAACGCCCATGCTGCCCCCATGGGCGTCGATGATGGACTTGACGATGGCGAGCCCTAAGCCTGCCCCATCGCCCCGGCGCTGGCGGGATGGATCGGGGCGGTAGAAGCGGTCAAAGAGCCGCGGCAGGTGCTCCGAGGGGATGGGATCGCCGGGATTGGCGACCTGGACCCGGGTGCCCTCGGCACCGCCCTCCAGGCGGACTAGGACCTCGGCCCCCCTGGGCGTGTGCCGGATGGCGTTGGTCAGCAGGTTGCTGAAGGCGCGGCGCAGCATGAGCCGATCCCCCGAGACGAGGGTGGTGGCGCCCGTCAGGCGCAGCGTCACTCCACGCTCCTCCGACCAGGCGTCGAGGTAGTCGAACAGGGCGTGGATTTCGGCGGCCAGGTCCACGGGCTCGGTGCTGGCTCGCAACTGCCCGTTGTCGGCTTGGGCAAGGAAGAGCATGTCGCCGACCATCTGGGCCATGCGCTCGTACTCCTCCAGGCTCGAATAGAGGACCTCCCGGTATTGATCGAGGTCCCGGGCCTCCGAGAGGGCCACCTGGGTCTGGACCAGCAGGTTGCCGATGGGCGTGCGCAGCTCATGGGCGATGTCCGCGGAGAACTCCGACAGGCGCCGGAAGCTCGCCTCCAGCCGGGCGAGCATGGCATTGAAGGCCATCACCAGGGACTGGATCTCCGGGGGTATTCGCGACTCGGGCAGGCGCGCGTCGAGTCGGTTGGCATCGAGGCTCGCGGCCAAGGTCGTCACCCGTCTCAGGGGGGCGAGCCCCGTACGGGTGGCTACCCAGCCGAGGGCCGCGGCGGCCAGCGCCGC
>JBGSUY010000639.1:0-7350 GCA_041753195.1 Chromatiaceae bacterium | reverse complement strand
GTCCCCGCCTCGGCGGTGCAGGACGACCCCGATCCACAGCCGCCCCGGGAAGCGTTCTTGGAGCCAGCGGCCATGGGTGATGGTCTCGGCTTGTTCCTGGACTGGGTCCGCGGCTGGGTCCCGGTCCGGCAGCCAGAGGAGCAGGCAATCCGGCAGCCCGCCGTCCAGATCCTGCGAGAGCAGCCGATACTGGCCCTTGGCGGCGCGCCGCCGGGCCCGGCTGATGAGTTGGGAGAGGTTGCCGTAGCCCTCCCGGGTTTGGGCCAGGGCCACCAAGCGGGGGCCGGACTCGATTCGTAGCTCTGAGCCGACGATCAGGTGCAGGGCGAGGGCCTTGGCCTCCTCATGGGCGCGCACCACCCCGGCCAGGGAGCAGCGGTCGGTGAGTGCCAGCGCCGCGTAGCCCAGATCATGGGCACGGCGGACCAGCTCCTGGGGGTGGGAGGCCCCTTCCAGGAAGGAGAAGCAGGAGCGGCAATGGAGCTCGGCGTAGCCGTTGGTCAGGGTTGCACCCGTCCGGGCAAAAACTGTATTTGCATACAGTATTGCTTAGATCGGGCGCCCGTCCACCTCGAACCGCGAGAGGACCCCTCAGTGGGGGATCAATAACAACCAGTGCGCCGCTGTTCTGGGACGGGCCTCTGGCCCGCCAGCCGGCGGGACGCTGGCCGTCCCGGGGTGCCAGGCTCAGTCACACTCCGCCGCGGCGCACAGGTCCCAGACCTCGGGGGAGTGGTAGAGGCGGGCCAGCTGCAGCTCCCGCTCGATCTCCATCTCGCGGGGCAGGTGGTCCCCGAAGCGGGTGAAGAGCTCCTCCTGGTCGTTGGTCTCCTGGCGAGCCACCTCCGTGTCGATGTTGGTGATGGCGGAGTAGGCCTCACGGGGAAAATCGAGCCCGTCCCAGGTGAGCGCACGGTAGTCCGGGACCCATCCCAGGGGGCCCTCGATGGCGCCACCGTTGCTGTTGCAGCGGTCCACCACCCATTTCAGCACCCGCATGTTCTCCCCGTAACCTGGCCAGATGAAACGGCCGTGCTCATCCTTGCGGAACCAATTGACCCGGAAGATGCGCGGCGGCGTGGCCACCATCTTGCGGCCGATGCGCAGCCAGTGGCGCCAGTAGTCCGCCATGTTGTAGCCGCAGAAGGGCAGCATGGCCATGGGATCGCGGCGCACCGCGGCCTGGCCGATGGCGGCCGCCGTCGCCTCCGAGCCCATGGTAGCGGCCATGTAGACGCCGTGCTCCCAGTTGTAGCTCTGGAAGACCAGGGGGAAGTGCCTGCTGACCCGGCCGCCGAACAGGAAGGCGCTGATGGGCACCCCGGCGGGGTTCTCCCACTCCGGGTCGATGGACGGACATTGGGCGGCGGGGGCGGTGAAGCGGGCATTCGGGTGGGCCGCGGGTGTGCCGCTTCCGGGGGTCCAATCGTTGCCCTTCCAGTCGATCAGATGCTCGGGGGGCTCCTTGGTCAGGCCCTCCCACCAGACGTCGCCGTCGTCCGTCAACGCACAATTGGTGAAGATGCAGTTGGCGGTGAGGCTCGCCAGGGCATTGGGGTTGGACTCGGCATTGGTCCCCGGGGCCACACCGAAGAACCCGGACTCCGGATTGATGGCGTAGAACTTGCCGTCCTTCGGATTGGGCTTGATCCAGGCGATGTCGTCGCCCACCGTGGTCACCCTCCAGCCCTCGAACCCCTTGGGCGGGATCAGCATGGCGAAGTTGGTCTTGCCGCAGGCGCTGGGGAAGGCCCCTGCCACATAGACCTTCTTGCCCTGGGGGGACTCCACCCCGACGATCAGCATGTGCTCGGCCAGCCAACCCTCGTCCCGCGCCATCACGGACGCAATCCGCAGGGCCAGGCACTTCTTGCCGAGCAGCGCGGTGCACCCAGAGCCGCTGCCGTAGGACCAGATCTCCCGGGTCTCCGGAAAGTGGGCGATGTACTTGTCCTCGATGCAGGGGGCGCAGGGCCAGGGGCTATCCACCTCCCCCGGCTCCAGGGGGGCCCCCACCGAGTGCAGACAGGGGATGAACTCCCCGTCGGGACCCAGCGCGTCGAGCACCGCCTGGCCCATGCGCGTCATGATCCGCTGGTTGACCACCACATAGGGGGAGTCGGTGATCTCCACCCCAATATGGGCGATGGGCGAGCCGATGGGCCCCATGCTGAAGGGGATCACGTAGAGGGTGCGCCCGCGCATGCAATCCTTGAAGTGTCGCCGCAGGATCGCCTTCATCTCCCGGGGGTGCATCCAATTGTTGGTGGGACCCGCATCTTCCTCACGACCGGAGCAGATGAAGGTGCGCTCCTCCACCCGTGCCACGTCGCTGGGGTGGGAGCGGGCCAGGAAGCTGTTGGGCCGCCTCTCGGGATCGAGGCGGATGAAGACGCCACTCTCGACCATCTCGTCGCAGAGTCGGTCGTTCTCCTCCTGGGAGCCGTCGCACCAGTAGATCCGGTCCGGGTTGCACAGCTCGGCGACCTCGTCCACCCAGGCCAGCAACCTGTGATGGTTGGTGCGTGCCGCACCGTCATGGGTCTTGGTCATGGCGGGGATGTCCTCGGTCAGGCTTACAATACGGAGTGCGTTTGACACGGGATATGCCCTCCGGGAGTCAGAGATCAACGGATGGTCCAAACTGTCCAGCAATCGGCGCGCCAGAGACCGCCGGTGCTCGCGGATCGCGGGCGGCGAAACTCTGCGAGCTGACGGGGCTGGCGCTAAACCGGTTCCGACGCACCAGAGTCGGACTCAAGTGTGACCCAATGCACATTTTATGGCATCGGGGCCACAAATGCGCCCCGGCCAACCCACAGTCTCTTTGCCCAATTCGGGGACGAAGCCATGCCGCAAGGCCCTGACGAGCTAACCATCGCCCGCCCCGACGACTGGCACCTGCACCTGCGCGATGGCAACGCCATGGCGAGCGTGGTGGGGCACACGGCCCGCGAATTCGCCCGCGCCATCGTGATGCCCAACCTCACGCCCCCCGTGGTCACCACGGCCCAAGCCCTGGCCTATCGAGAGCGGATCCGGGCGGTCCTGCCCCCCGGGAGCGACTTCGAGCCCCTGATGACCCTCTACCTCACCGACACCACCCGGCCGGAGGAGATGGCCGTGGCCCGGGCCAGCGGGGCGGTGGCGGCCTGCAAGCTCTACCCGGCGGGCGCCACCACCAACTCCGAGGGCGGGGTGACGGATCTGCAGCGAATCTTCCCCGTGCTCGCGGCCATGGTTGAGCAGGGGCTGCCGCTCCTGGTGCACGGGGAGGTGACGGATGGCGCCGTGGATATCTTCGACCGGGAGGCGCGCTTCATCGAGGAGCGCCTGGCCCCCATCATCGCCACCTTCCCCCGGCTCAAGGTGGTGTTCGAGCACGTGACCACGGCGGAGGCGGTGGCCTTCGTGCGTCAGGGGCCGGACACCCTGGGGGCGACGATCACACCCCATCACCTGCTCTACAATCGCAACGCCCTGCTCGCCGGGGGCATCCGCCCCCATGTCTACTGCCTACCGGTCCTCAAGCGGGAGCGCCATCGGCTGGCCCTGGTGGGGGCGGCTACCAGCGGGCATCCGCGCTTCTTCCTCGGCACCGACAGTGCTCCCCACCCTCGGCGGGACAAGGAAAGCGCCTGCGGCTGCGCCGGGGCCTATAGCGCCCATGCCGCCTTGGAGCTCTACGCGGAGGTCTTCGAGCAGGCGGGGGCCCTCCCGCGACTAGAGGGTTTCGCGAGCCATTATGGCCCGGACTTCTACGGGCTGCCCCGGAACACAGGAACCCTGACTCTGAGGCGTGAACCGTGGAAAGTCCCCCAGAGCTACCCCTTGGGGGCGGACTCTGTGATCCCCCTGGCCGCGGGTGAGTTCCTGAGCTGGCGCCTGAAGACGGGGTCGGACGCGCCGACCGGGTGAGACCGGCTTGCAAGGCGGGGCCCACATGACCGCCTATTGCGCGAGCACGCCCAGACTGTCACCGCCCGGGCTCGGCGTCGCAGGGCGGGGAGGCGTCTTATCCTCGAAGTCCACGTCCTTCCAAAGATCCTCCTCGTCCTCGGACTCCGGGGGATTGCCGTCATAGACGAGGTTTCTGCGCCGCTGGAGGTAGGCGTCGCGGAGGAACACATAGGTATCCGGGGCCGCATCCTCCAGGATCTCGCCGGCCGCCAGCCGATCCGCCCGATAGTCCACGACTCGCAGCGTGACCAGTCCCCAGTAGATCTTGTCCTCGCTAATGCTGACCAAGGGGTCGGTCACAAGGTCGCCGCCCCAGCCCAAGATGCCGCGCACGCTACTCGGACCCAGGATGGGCAGCATCACGAAGGCCCCCGGCTCCAGCCCCCAGTAGCCCAGGGTCTGATCAAAGTCCTCCTTGTAGCTCTGAAGCCCGACGTTGGTGGCCACATCGACGAACCCGAGCACGCCGACCGTAGTGTTAATGAAGATCCGGCCCAGATCGCTCCCCGCCCGCGAGAGCTTGAACTGCAAGACGTTGTTCGCGAAGGAGGTGACGTCGTAGATGTTATCGAAGAAATTGGTGATCCCACGGTCCACAACGTCCGGCGTCACGGCCCTGTAGGCCTTGGCTGCGGGCTTGACGAAGGCGTTGTCGAAATCGGTGTTGAAACGGAAGACCGCCCGATTGAAGGGCTCCAGGGGATCCCGTGGGTCAGTCACCCGATCCGGATTGGAGGCACAACCGACCCCCATGAGCGCCAGCATCAGGGACAACGGCAATACCAGCCGGGCGGTACCCCGGTGCAGCGGACTGCGACGACACATCGATCTGGGATCCCCCGGCTCGGCTCGAAGGGGCGGATGCTACCACAGGGTCCGGGTCCCAGAGTCACCGCGAGTCCCGCGTCCTCGAGGGCTCTTAAGGTCCGATCAGGGGTGCGGACTCACCTGATAGCCCCGTCCCTCCAGCAGGCGCAGCAGCCCCGCCTCGCCGGGCAGATGCAGGGCACCCACGGCGATGAACCAGCCGCCCTGATCCAATAGCGGCGGCAGGCGCTCGGCCATACTCCGGTTCCGGGAGTCTACCGCCGCCTCCCGGAACAGGGCCGCGAGCCTGGGGTCCCCGTCCTGGAGGTACAGCTCGCTGCGCTCCATCAGGGCATCGAGATCCTGCGCCAGGTAGGCCTGGATCAGGTCCTCGAACATGGCGGGCATTCGGTCGCGGGAGTCCAGGGTTTCCCGCAGGAGGGCGATCTGGTCCGCCTCGTTTAAGCGATCGAAGACGGCGAGCTGCTCCTCCATGGTCTCCAGCCCTTTGATCTCCTTGTGAGCATCGACGGCGGCTCGGTATAGGACCAGGTCCAGAAATTCCCCCTTCTCGGCGGGCGGCAGGCTGAGCAGTGTGACCACCGCCCAGGGTTTGAAGTCCTGGAAGGCGGCAGGTGTCATGCCGAGCCCGCCCAAGGCCTCCGCCACTCGCTGATAGAGGTCCGGGGGGAGCACCTCCTTCAGGGTCCGGCCGTCCGTGTAGGTCATGGCGACCATGGACTTGATGATGGCCTCGGCGTCGGGGACCACCTCCATCGCGAAGGCTGGGCTCGCCTCGAAGGCGGAGCGCACCGGCTCGGGCAGGTCCAGGACGCGCGGGTCCTCGCTGTGTATGGTCCCGAGCAGGTAACTCGGTGTCGGCGTTGCCGGGGACTGGAGCCTGTAGAGGACCCCCTGGCGCGCCGGCGCGTCTTGCCCCCAGACGAGGGTCGCCGTCGTTGTGAGGACAAACAGGACCCCCAGCCGCCACCAGGCCCGGCCCCGCCAGCCAGCGCTTTCCCCCATTTCCCCCACCCCTCGCGCCACCGAACCGCCGAGTGCGCACTATAGCAGTGCCGACGCCGCGCAAATTGCCACTTCTCAGGGCAGGGTGCCAGAAGCAGGGGCGATTCATTGGGGCTGGCATAGGGGACGCGGACGACCGGAGGTCCGCGCGGAGTTTGGCAATGGGGACGCGCACCCCTATGCTGTCGCGATGAATCGAGAGGAACCACAACGACAGGGGATCGCCCAACGCTTTCGCGGCTTTCTGCCGGTCGTGGTGGATGTGGAGACCGGGGGCTTCGACGCCCAGCGTCATGCCCTGCTCGAAATCGCGGCGGTGATCATCCGCATGCGCGCCGACGGCGATCTGGAGCCCTCTGCCCCCCTGGCCTGCCATGTCCTGCCCTTCCTGGGGGCTGAGATCGACCCCCGGGCACTGGCCTTCAACGGGATCGATCCCCATCACCCCTTTCGAGATGCAGTTCCCGAGCACGAGGCCCTGAGCCGGATCCTGGTCCCCATCCGCAAGGCGGTGAAGTCGACCGGCTGCAATCGCGCCGTGCTGGTGGGACACAACGCCCACTTCGACCTGGGGTTCCTCAAGGCGGCGGTGGAGCGCACAGGGTTCAAACGCAACCCGTTCCATGCCTTCAGCGTCTTCGACACAGTGACCCTGGGCGGGCTCATGTTCGGTCAGACGGTCCTTGCACGGGCCGCTCGGGCGGCGGGTCTCGGGTGGAAGAACAGCGAGGCCCATGCGGCCATCTATGACGCCGAGCAGACCGCGCGGCTCTTCTGCGTGGTGGTAAACCGGTGGCGGGAGCTCGATCCCGTCCACTACTGGGAGTCGACGAGCCCGGACGGGCAGGCGGGCGGCGATTCGCTGGGCTTGGACTGAGCAAGGATCCTCGCCGCCAAGACCTGGGCCTTTGACCGCCCAGGTCTCTCAACGCAGGCTCAGGCGTTGGATTCGCCCTTGGCCGCCGCGGCCTCCATCATCCCCTGGAGCTCGCCCTTGGCGTGCAGCTCCAGGGTAATGTCGCAGCCGCCCACCAGCTCACCGTCGATGTAGACCTGAGGGAAGGTGGGCCAGTCGGCGTAGCGCGGCAGGTTTTGGAAGATTTCAGGATCCTGCAGGACGTTCACGTAGGCGAAGGGGACCCCGCACTCCTGCAGAGCCGCCGAGGCCCGCATGGAGAAGCCGCACTGGGGGAACTGGGGTGTGCCCTTCATGTAGATGACCACGGGGTTGCTCTTAACCTGCTCGTCGATCCGCTGCAGAACGTCCATAGGCTACCTCGCTCGGGGGATAATTGTGGCGTCGCGCTAAAGAGTCGGGTACTCGGCTCGCCTTTTCAACCGATCCCTACCGAGCTTCGCGGATCCTCGGCCCCGATGCCCCCCTGGGCCACCACCCGGTCCCGGCCGGCGGCCTTCGGCAGAGAAAGCCGGACATCGGCGAGACCCTAAAGCGCGTCCGCATCCTGCCCGAACGCGCTGCGCGACGCGACGTTGCGGCCGAGGGTGAGGGGCTAGGGGACAGCATCCACATTCCGCTGCAGCCACAGCTCCAGGAGT
>JBGSUY010000638.1:0-7653 GCA_041753195.1 Chromatiaceae bacterium | reverse complement strand
CGGCGGGCTGGCCCGAGGCGACACGCGCGCTCCAGGCGGTGCATGATCGGATCGTGCGGGAGACCGGCGCTGCGCCGGTGGTCGTCGGGATGGACAAGTACAATATCGCGAGCCAGATTGCCTTTTTCGGAGACGAAGGGTCGGTCCCCGAGGGGCAGGCGCCGCTAAAGGCGACGACGATCAGGGCGCTGTCCGGTAGCTCACTGATGTTCACCTATTGGGACCCGCCCGAGCAGCTTCGCGATCGAACCCTCGTCATGGTCGCCCCCCGCCGGGAGGCGCTCGCGAGCGAGCGGCTCGCGTCGCACTTCCGCGAGCTTGCACCGGCGATTCACCCGCTGCCGCTGTCGAGCTCCGGGCCCGGCGGCTCCGGCAGGCACATCGACGACTATTTCTACCGGATCGGCTACGGCTATAGTCCCGTGCAGACAGGCCGATGAAGGGAGTCGGGGGCGGACGGGCAGCGCGGTGGGACGCCGCCCTCAGGGTGATTAAGGAGGCTAGAAGCTCAGCTTGGCGAAAAAATACGCGATCGAGTTGAAGTAGGTTCCGTACAGGGAGACCTTGTCGGTACCGAAGCTCACCAGCGGGACGGGCGCCGGGAAGGGGATATAGTCCGATGCGGTGCTGTTCGAGATGATCACGATGGAATAGCCGGCGCCGAGACGCAGGTCACCGCCGGCCTTCCAGCGCGCGAGCCAGCCGTAACCCCCGAGGTACATCGGTTTCTCGAACGAATCCTGCACCACGAGCCCATAGAGCATCCGCTCGTTGCCCTTCTCGTCGATCAGGCTGCGACCGTAGCCGCCGCCCAGGCCCCAGTCGTCGTACCTGGCACGATCCTCGTCGCTGAAGCCCCAGGGCGAGTGCCAGTAACGGCCGGAGAGATAGAGATCCGAGCCCCCCTCCTTCCAGATCCGCTTGATCCCGTCCCAGGCCCCGCTGAACCAGCCCCTGTCCCGTGCCTCCTGCTTCGCGAGGGGGAACGGTGTGGTGCTGTTGAGGGCGCTGAGGGTCCGGTCCCAGGCGCTGGTTGGTTCTTCCGCGCTCACCGCGCCGGGCGCAAGGAGTGCGAGCAAGAGGGCCGCGGGGGCGCGCATCAGGCGTGGCATCGGCGAGGTTGGGGGCTCAGGGCGTGATACGAGATTCATCGTCGTGGCCGGTCCCTGCTTGCGGCGCCAGTCGAACCGGTAAAGGGCGCGCAAGATAACACGCCCAGGGCCCGGGAGCATCCGGCCGGCGCTCGCCCCAAGCGGTTCGGGTTCGCCCTGCGCCATTTGGACATTTGGACATTTCGCCATTTGGACATTTCCAAGGTCGCGGCCCACAATGCTGGCCTGGAACAGGCCAACAAGACGAACCAGCTCGGGACCGGCATGCGGAGCGGTCGGAGCCGCGTCGAGGATCTGCTTTGCCGCCCGCTCGCCATCCCAGACCCTCTCTCAAGGACCACTCCATCAGCCATGGCACAGTACATCTTCACCATGAACCGGGTCGGCAAGGTGGTGCCGCCCAAGCGCGTGATCCTGCGCGACATCTCGCTCTCCTTCTTCCCCGGCGCCAAGATCGGAGTGCTGGGTCTCAACGGCTCGGGCAAGTCCACCCTACTGCGGATCATGGCGGGGCTGGATACCGAGATCCTGGGTAAGGCCCGGCCCCAGCCGGGGATCAAGGTGGGCTTCCTGCCCCAGGAGCCCCGGCTCGACCCAGCCAAGGACGTCCGCGGCAACGTGGAGGAGGCGCTGGGGCACATCAAGGCGGCCTTGGAGCGCCTGGACGCCGTCTATGCCGCCTACGCGGAACCGGACGCGGACTTCGATGCCCTGGCCAAGGAGCAGGCGGAGCTGGAAAACCTGGTCGAGGCTACCGACGGCCACAACCTGGATCGTACCCTGGAGGTGGCCGCGGATGCCCTACGCTTGCCACCCTGGGACGCGGACGTGACCCGCCTCTCGGGGGGTGAGCGCCGGCGGGTGGCCCTGTGCAAGCTGCTCCTCTCCAAGCCCGACATGCTGCTGCTTGACGAGCCCACCAACCACCTGGACGCCGAGTCCGTGGCCTGGCTGGAGCGTTTCCTACACGAGTATCCGGGCACCGTGGTGGCGGTGACCCACGACCGCTACTTCCTCGATAACGTGGCCGGCTGGATCCTGGAGCTGGACCGGGGCCACGGCATCCCCTGGGAGGGCAACTACTCCTCCTGGCTGGAGCAGAAGGAGCAGCGCCTGGAGCTGGAGGAGAAGCAGGAGGCGGCGCGGGTACGGACCATGAAGCACGAGCTCGAATGGGTCCGCTCCAACCCCAAGGGTCGCCACGCCAAGAGCAAGGCGCGCCTCGCCCGCTTCGAGGAACTCCAGTCCCAGGAGTTCCAGGCCCGCAACGAGACCAACGAGATCTATATCCCGCCGGGTCCCCGCCTGGGGGACCTGGTGATCGAGGCCCTGGGTCTGCGCAAGGCCTACGGGGACAACCTGCTCTACGACGGGCTCTCCTTCAACCTGCCCAAGGGCGGCATCGTGGGGATCATCGGGCCCAACGGGGCCGGCAAGACCACCCTGTTCCGCATCCTCACCGGCCAGGAGCAGGCGGACGCCGGCGAGCTGCGGGTCGGCGAGACCGTGCAGATCGCGTACGTGGACCAGAGCCGGGATGCGCTCGCGGCCGATAAGACGGTCTGGGAGGAGATCTCCGACGGGTTGGATACCATCGTGGTGGGCCGCTACGAGATGCCGTCCCGGGCCTACTGCGGACGCTTCAACTTCAAGGGGACGGATCAGCAGAAGCGTATCGGCGACCTCTCGGGCGGGGAGCGCAACCGGGTCCATCTCGCCAAGGTCCTGAGGAGCGGCGGCAACCTGCTCCTGCTCGACGAGCCGACGAACGATCTCGACGTGGAGACCCTGCGGGCGCTCGAGGAGGCCCTGCTCGCGTTCCCCGGCTGCGCCGTGGTGATCAGCCATGACCGCTGGTTCCTGGACCGCATCGCCACCCATATCCTGGCCTTCGAGGGGGACTCCCAGGTCACCTGGTTCGAGGGCAACTACGCGGACTACGAGGAGGACCGCCACCGCCGTCTCGGGACCGAGGCGGATCAGCCCCATCGCCTGCGGTACCGTAGGCTGACCGCCTGAGCCGCGGGGCGTCGGGATCCCGTCCGATGGACTCGGGTCTTCATCGTCTCCAACCCCGCCGCCCTTCGGGGGTGACCTTCACGCGCTGGGCGGCATCGACCCGGCTCGCTACCCTCGGCTTCCTGACCGGCCTCTTCGCCGCACTGGTCTGCGTGGGGTTTTCCGTCTTGGCCCACCTCCATGCCTATCGAGAGGGTGCGAGCCCTGCCGAAGGACGGATCCTGGGGGTTCTGTTGCTCGCCCTGGTCGCCGTGGTCCTCGCCATCGCCCTCTTCCTGCGGGTGGTCGCGCTGGCGCGGGCGGAGAGGAGAGACCTTGCTGACCTGCGGATCGGCAGTGAGACGCTGCGGGCCCTCCTGGGCGCTACCGGTAGCGGGGTCATCCTGGCCGACCAAGACCGGCGCGTCCGACTCTTCAACCCCGCCGCCGAGATCCTGTTCGGGCGCCTGAGCGAAGAGACCCTGGGCAACCCGCTCGCCCGGTTGATCCCGATGTTCGATACCCCGGAGGCGACCCTCGCGGGTCCTGAGGAGGACGCGGGGGCCCCGCGCGTTCGCCACCTCGATGGGCTGCGCGGTGGCGAGCCCTTTCCCCTGCGCGTATTGCTGCGGGACCTGAGTCTCGAGGAGGGCACCTGGGTACTAGTCCTGGCGGAGGACCTGACCGAGACCGAGCGGGTGGACGCCCAGCTCGACTTCCTGCAGCGGCACGACCCCCTCACCGGCTTGAGGAACCGGCGGGACTTCGAGCGGGCGGTGGCCAGGACCGCCGGGGACCCCGCCGAGGCGGCCCAGCCCCACGCCCTGTGCCTGATGGACCTGGATCATTTCAAGCTCATTAACACGGCCTGTGGGCACGCAGCCGGGGATAAGCTGCTCAAACAGGTGGCGCGCATTGTCTCCACCCGCCTGGCGGACGCCCAGGCCATTGCCCGCTTGGGTGGGGACGAGTTCGCCGCCCTGTTCGGCGGGGATTACGCCGCCGTGGCCCAGTCCCGATGCGAGGAGCTGGTACGCACCCTGCGGAGCTTTCTCTTCACCTGGCACGAGCGCTCCTATGATGTCAGCCTGAGCGCGGGCCTGGTGACCTTCGTCCCCGCGGAGGGAGTTACGGACGTGCTGGCTCATGCGGATATCGCCTGCCAGATGGCCAAGACTCAGGGTGGGGACCGCGTCTGTCCCTACAACGAGGACGATGCGGTGAGCGTCCGCCGCCAGGCCGAGGCCACTCTGATCTCCACCATCGGCGGCGCTCTGGATGAGGGGCGCTTCCGCATGATCGCCCAGCCCATCCTGCCTCTGCACCGCGCGGATGAGCCCGTCCACTACGAAGTCCTGGCGCGGATGCGGGACGACCAGGGCAACCCGGTACCCCCCGAACAGTTCATCCCAGCCGCCGAGCGCTATATCCTGATGCCGGCGGTGGATCGCTGGATCCTCTCCCACCTGCTGGGACGCCAAGGGGGGCAGCTGCGTGCCTGGCACCGGCGCTACCCGGACCGTTTCCTGTTCGCGGTCAACCTGTCGGCCACCACCCTGACGGATGACGGCTTCCTGCCCTTCCTGAGGCGCCAGTTCGAGGACAACCGCGTCCCCTACGCGAGCATCTGTTTCGAGGTCACCGAGACCGCCGCCATTTCAGACCTGGCCCGGGCGCGTTCCTTCATGCAGAGCCTGCGCGACCTCGGCAGCACCTTCGCGGTGGACGATTTCGGAGCCGGATTCGCGTCTTACGCCTACCTGAAGCTGCTGCCGGTGCAGTATCTGAAGATCGATGGCAGCTTCGTGCGCAAGCTCGAGACCGAGCCCGTCGACCGGGCCCTGGTGGAGTCCATCAACCACATCGGCCACGTGCTGGGGCTTGAGACCATCGCCGAATGGGCGGAGACACCTCAGGTGATCGAGACCCTGCGGGCCATTGGGGTGGACTACGCCCAAGGCTATGGCGTGGGTCGGCCCATCGCCCTGGATGAGGTGAGACTCGATCGGGTCCTCGTCCCCACCTGAGAGGCGCGCCATGGAGCAGATCCCTGCGGAAGAGATCCGGGCCCTGGTCGCCCGCGCCGATGGCCTGCTCGAGCGCCTGGAGCGCCTGGCGCCGGAGATGCCCGTCGCCACCGATTGGACGTCGCCGGCCTACCGCTGGCGCACCCTTGGTGCGCGCCGCGGTTGGCTCCAGCCGGTAACCGAGCCCCATCGTATCCACCCGGCTGACCTGGTCTGCCTGGAGCGCCAGATGGCGGAGGTGGAGCGCAACACCCTCCAGTTCCTGGCCGGGCGCGGTGCGAACAATGTGCTGCTGTGGGGCTCCCGCGGTACCGGCAAGTCCTCCCTGGTGAAGGCGATCTTCAACGCCCTGCGCGGACAGGGCCTGCGTCTCATCGAGGTGGACAAGCAGAATCTGGGGGACCTTCCGGACATCATCGAGGTGGTGCGGCCCCGGCCCGAGCGCTTCCTTCTGTTCTGCGACGACCTGTCCTTCGAGCCGGGGGAGTCCGGCTACACGGCCCTAAAGGCAGCCCTGGAGGGCTCCATCGCGGCCGCGCCGGCCAACCTGCTCCTCTATGCCACTTCCAATCGGCGGCATCTCCTGCCCGAGCTCCAGTCGGAAAACCGGGAGGCGCGGGTGCTTGACGGGGAGATCCATCAGGGCGAGTCCGTGGAGGAGAAGATCTCACTCTCTGACCGCTTCGGGCTCTGGGTTTCCTTCCATCCCTTCACCCAGGCCCAGTACCTCACGGTGGTCCGGCACTGGGTCCCGCGCCTGGGCTGCGTACCTGAGGATTGGGAGGAGCTGGAGCGGGCGGCGCTGCAATGGGCCCTGCGGCGGGGCTCGCGCAGCGGGCGCACTGCCTGGCAGTTCGCTCGGGACTGGGCGGGCCGCCGTGGCTGAGCGCTGAGCAGAAGGATCATGGAAGGCGATCCGGATCCGGTTTGGCCCCCGCCCTCGGTGTTATCCTCCCCCGCCCTTTCTTCAGGGGCCAGGTCCAAAAGACGCCCTTTTCACCCACAAGGAGCCTACCCATGCCGATAACGAACCGCTCAGGCGCAACCCTCGCGCTGCTGCTCTGCTCCCAGCTCGCCGCCGGTGCGGCCTTCGCCGCCTCCGCGGATGAGCCCCTGACTCAGCCCGGCTACATCGCGGGCACCATGAAGGCCGAATTCCAGACCCAGCGGCCGGAGAACCGTGACGGTGACTACCCCTCCAAGGGGGTCGCGGACCGCTTCACGTTCGACCTCGCCGTGGGCTTCAGCAAATACCGCGGCACCGTCTCCTGCCTGCCACACATCTTCTCGAAGCACATCGGGCGGGTGATCCAGGACGGCTCCTGCAGCTACGACCTGGGTCTGGCGGTGGTCAACCCCCAGAACACCTCCCAGGTGCGGGACATCGGCAAGCTGGTGGGGACCTACGCGATGGATGACCAGGGCCAGGTCAACCTCAGCGGGGGCAATCTGCGCATGGAGGTGCAGACGATCGGCAAGGCCCAGGGATTCACCTCCCCCTTTTCAGGCACCTTTTCGGGCAAGCCGCCCCGCAAGATCACCACCCTGGGGCAGCTCGCGGAGGAGGCCAAACGCCAGGCCCGCACCCTCGAGAAGATGGTCAATGGCAAGAAGGTCTCCGTGGCCCTGGGGGACGTGGATCCGTTACGCTTCCGCGGCACCGTGCTAGCGATGGGGCCCGTTGCCACCTATCCGGAGGCGACTGTCGACGGGGAGCTGATTTACTCCTACGAGACCGACAACTGGTTTCCCCAGCTCAGCATCCGGATGGGAAATGCCAAGCCGGACATCCTCGGCGGCGGAATGAAGTGGGTCGACGACACACCCACCGAGGGCCACTACGAGCTCAATATCATCTTCAACGAGCGCGTGGAGCAGGGGGAGACCGCCGCCTTCTCGGATGCCCAGGGGGAAGACGCCTTCTTCATGACCGACGAGACCCAATCGGTCATCAATGGCCGTATCGACTTCCGCGATCAAAAGATCGACGACGTCGTGGTTCAATCCGATGTGCGCTTCGCGATCGGCTTGCAGAACGTCACCCCCATCCAGGCCCAGAACTTCGCGAAGCTGCTGTTGTTGCTGCCCGTGCAGCTGTGGGGCGAGTGAGGGACCCAGTCCCCCCTGCTCGCCGACCGGGGCGGATCCAGGCCGGCGAGCAGGATTCATGAAAAGGACCCTGCCGGCGAGCGGCTACCTTGCGCTATCCTCTGCCCTTCCAGGACCACAACAAGACTGCCACCCCAGAGGATCGCCATGTCCGACGCCACGCCCGAGAACACGCCCACCAGCACCATCTACAAGACGCTCACCTGGATCCTGGTCGCCGCGCTGATCGGCCTCTACGCCCTCTACAACTGGTATGACGGCAGACTGAAGCGCGGCCTGGCCGGCAAGGACGCGGAGATCGCTGCGGCCGTTCAGCGGCTGTCTTCGGCCGAAACGGATCTGAGGGCCGCGACCGATGCGGAGGCCGGGCTCAAGGCGCAGATCACTCGCCTGGAGACCGAGGCCCA
>JBGSUY010000637.1:0-5920 GCA_041753195.1 Chromatiaceae bacterium | reverse complement strand
GCCTCCTGCTGGTCGAAACCGACGCAGCCGCCGGAGCCCTCCCCGTTGCGCAGACACAAGGGCCCGGCCCCAATCCGCGACCCGGCGAGCTTCAGTGGCATGGGGCGCTGTAGGCGCCAGCTCCCCCAGGGATTCGAATCCAGGTCGAGCCGGCTCAGGGTCCCCTGGTAGGACCGGTCCTGGGCCATGGAGCCGGTCGCCTCCAGGCGGGCGGCGAGGGGCTGGCCGGTCAGCGAGAGGCTCAGACGGTGATCCGGCATGCCCCCCTCCCCGCGCACCGCCAGGGTGTCGAAGCGCAGGGCCCCGGCGACCAACCCTTGGCCGTCAAGCCGGATGTCAAAGGGCCCATCCGGCGTCAGGACCAGGTCGATGGCCCCGGTTAGGCTGCCGATCCCCTGCCCCGCCAGCTCCGCGCCCTTGGCGTCCAGGTCCAGCTTGAGCTGGGGCGCCCCGAGGGTCCCCCCCAGCCGGCCCTTGGCGTCGAGACTGCCCTTGGCGTCCGGCATCAGGGTGCCGAGGTCCGGGGAGGTCAGGTCGAAGGCGAGATCCAGACCATCCTGGGCGACGGCACCATCCACCCGGACCCGGGTGGGGCCCGAGGAGGCCTCGAGCCCCTGGACCTGGACGGATCGCCCGGCCATCTCCACCCGCCCAGCCGCCGCGACCGGGAAGCCCCGGAGCTCACCCCGCAGACCATCGATCAGGGCGGTGAGCCGGGGACCATCCGCCTCCAGGGTCCCTTGGCTCTCGACCCGACCCTCCAGGCGGCCGGGCCATTCCGGGGCGAAGGCACCGGGGTCGATGCCGCTCCAGCTGAGGTCCCCCTCCCAGCTGACCTTGGGGCCCCAGCCGGCGCGGCCCTTCCCATGCACCTCACCCTTGAGGGCCTCCAGGCGGAGCACCTGGATCTCGGTCCCCCGCAGGTCCCCCTGACCCTCCAGGGCGAGCTGGGCGGGGGGGAGCCCCGGCCCCTGGGTGGTTGCGGCAAGGCGGTACTCGAACCCCGCGAGTCCACCCTGGGTGTCCAGGGTGAAACCCAGGCGATCCTCCACCCCGGGGGCGACCCCCGCCGGGTTCAGGTTCTCGCCCAGGAGCTTGAGGTCCCAGGTGACCTCGGGGACCCAGGCCAGGTCACCCGCGGCCGTCAGGGTGCCGTCCAGGGTCCTGACCGCGAGGGGCTCGATGCGGGTCCGCTCGCGATCGCCGGTGCCCTCGAGCCCCAGGTCGATGGCCGGGACGCCAGGGCCCTGGGCCGACCCGGACAGGGTGTAGCCATAGGCATCCAGGTTGCCCGAAGCGTCGAGGCTCCCCTGTGGTGATTCAGCCAGAAGATCACCGCTCAACGGCCAGCGCAGCCGCTCCCAGGCCCCCTTGACCTCGAAGCCAAGCGGGTCCTGACGGAGATCCAGCCGGCCGGTGAGGGTGAGGAGGGCCCCGGACACCGACTCCTTCAGATCCAGGGTGCGCAGCGCGAGCACGCGCTCCTGCCACTCCAGGTTCAGGCTTGCCTCCAGGTGGCCAAAGTCGGGCAGGTCCTGGGCTCTGCCGTCCAGGGTGCCGGTCACCCTGGCGGTCTCCAAGTCCCCCTCGGTCTCGATGTGCCCGGTCAGCTCCACCGGGGGGGCATCGGCGACGAAGTGCGGAAGGTCCAGTCCTTCGAGCTGGATCTGCCCCTTCCAGCTCGGGGCCTCGAGCACCCCGACCACCTCGGCCTCCAGGCCCACCCGGGCGGAGCCCGAGACCTGGTGCTCGACCCTGAGCCGCTCCAGGTCACCCGCCAGACGGCCCTGGCCCTTGAGGCGGGCCGCTGGGGGTAGCTCCAGCTCCCAGGTGAGGTCAAGGCCCAGCGGATAGCGGTCCCGAAGCTCGGCCTGACCGCTCGCCCGGGCGCTCAGTCGAGGCTCCGGCAGCTCCGCCTCCAGGCGCCGAAGGTCGAGACTGCCTCCCTTGAGCGCCGCGGCGAGGGCGGCCCGATCGAGAACGAAGACGGGGACCTCGGTCCCCCGCTCGAAGACGCGCAGACGCTCCACCAGGGCCTCGTCGATCTCAAGCCCAAGGGGCAGCACCACCTCGGGCAGGACCAGGGGCTCCGGCTCCTTCTCCTCGCTCGGGGTGAGGGTCAGGTCGATGTCCTGGACCCGGAGCCGGTGGATGGGGAGGGTACCGGTGAGGGCCGCCAGCGGGGTCCAGTCCAGGTCCAGGCTGCCCAGGGTCAGGTCCAGGTCCGGGAGCCGGACCTCCAGGTCTTCGAGATGCAGCCGCCCCAGCACCTGACCCTCCACCTGGCCCACCCGGATCAGGCCCGGGGCGAGATCCTGAACCACGGCCAGGGCGGTGCGCAGGCCCGTCTGGGTACCGAGGATCAGACCGAGGAGCAACAGGACCAGGAGGAACAACTGGAAGGCGGCGCCGAGCAGGAGGCGCAGGGACCCCCACAGCCAGCGGCGGCCCCGCGGTCGGCCAGATCCTTGGACCCCCGCTCCTCCACGGGGCTCGCCCTGGTCGGGTGTCGGAGGCCCGCTGGGGGCGGCGCTTGGGGCCTGGTTATCGCTCACAGGTCAGGCCCAATGACGACATGGAGCCGGGCGGGCGGGAAGCCCTCCCGGTCCTCCCACCAATCATCCTTGGTGAGGGCGAAGGCGACGTCCACCCGCACCTGACCGATGGGCGACAGCCAGCGCACCCCGACCCCGACGCTCTGCTCGTAGGTGTTCTCGTAATCCGGGTCCAAGGCATTGCCGAAGTCGGTAAAGACCGCGCCGCTCCAGGGTCCCTTGATGCGCCGCTCAAGCTCCAGGCTGCCCACCGCAAGGTAACGACCGCCGATGGTCAGACCGGTTTCGGGGTCCTCGGGGCCCAGGGCGTCATAGCCCCAACCCCGGATGGAGTTGTCGCCGCCCGCATAGAAGCGGCGGCTGGCGGGCAAGTCGTCCACGCTGTCGGCCCAGGTGGCCCCCAGGTCGACACGGGTAAGGAAGCGATAGTCGTCCCAGAAGGCCCGGATCCACTTCAGGTCAAAGGTTCCGCTGAGATAGTCGGTTGGAGAAATCAGGACATCGGCGGCGCCCAAGACGCCGAGCTTCAGCCGGTAGCCCCGCTTCGTGTAAACGGGATCGTCGGTCGTTGTCTTGGACCAGGTAACGTAGGGGATCAGCTCGTTGGCCGCGCTGGTCTCCACGTCGTTGATGGTGTAGTCCTCGTAGCGGTAGTCCAGACCCAAGGTCTGGCGCCAGCCACCCGGGGTGACGATGGATCGCGCGAACTGGATGGTGTTGAGCCAGCCCTTGCTTGTCGCGGTGTCGTAGTAAGTAACCTGGGGCTTGATGGTCACATAGTCCCGCTCCGGGTTGCGGATCGGGATCCGGTAATCGAACTCGAAGCTGGAATATCCCGGCGACAGCACGAGCTCGGTGCGGGACTTGTGACCCCAGCGGTTCCAGTAGCGGCGTCGCCAGTCGAGGCTCAAGCGCGGCCCTGTGTCCGTCGCGTAACCGAGGCCCACCCGATACTTATTGGCCTTGTTGCGGTGGGCCACTACCTCGACGGGTACCGTGAGTCCATCCCCGCTCTCATCCTTCAGCGGTATCACCTCCACCTTGTCGAAGTACTCGGTTCCCAACAGGCGTGCCTGGAGGTTCACCAGCCGGTCGGGGTCATAGAGGTCCCCGGGCTTGAAGCGCACGTAGCGCTCCAGGAGGGCCTCGTCCAGCAGGTCCTGCTTGAAGCGCACCTCCCCCAGGTAGTACTGGGGGCCAGTGTCCAGATGGAGCTCCACCAGGGCCTCGTACGCCACGGGATCGATCAGGACCTGGTGGCGCACCAACTGGTAGTCCAGGTAACCCTCGGAGGCCGCGGCGTAGCGCAGGTCCGACTTGGCCTTTTCGTAGTCGGCGTGCAGCAGCACGTCGCCGACCTTCATGGGGAAGGCCTTGGGAAAGGCGGGATTATCCGCCCCGGCCCCAGTCACCTGGTAATCCACGGAGCGGATCTTGATGGCCGGCCCCGCATCCACCCGGTAGCTCGCCACCCAGGTCCCGTCGGGGCCGGCGGGCTCCGTGAGTGAGTCCTGAATCTGGACCCGGTAAAGGCCGAAGGGGGCCAGGGCGTCGGTGATCTGATCCGGGGCCAGGCGGTACAGGGCCTGGATCCGGGTGGCATCCAGCTCCGGATCCTTGCGCTCCTGATAAATGGACAGCAGGGCCAGGGCGTTGGCCTCCTGCGCGCCCTGGAGCCCCTCCAGCTTGACCTCGAGCTGGAGGGCCAGGGAGTCCTCAGACAGAGAGAGCAGGCAGAGGGCCAGCACCCAGGCATGGGATGAGGCGGCCTTCCAGCCAAGCTGTTTCACTAGAGCCACATCCGAGGACGCGAAAACGACAGTGTCTCTATCTTAGCAGATGCCGGCCGGAGTTCCGGCGCTAAAACCCCGCGGATCTCGGCCCTTCAGACCCGCCGGGAGAGCTCCTGGCGCAGGGCCGTGATCTCCTCGCGCAGGGCGCGCACCTCGGACTCGATCTGGGCCGTGTCCCGATCCAGCGTCTGCTCGATCAGGGCCCGGTCCGTGGCCACCTGATCGTCGTGCATGGTCTGCATGGTGTCCACGATGATGCCGATGAAAAGATTCAGCATGGTGAAGGTGGCAACCAGGATGAAGGGCACGAAAAAGGCCCAGGCGTAGGGGTGCTCCGCCATCACCGGGCGGACTATGCCCATGGACCAGCTCTCCAGCGTCATGACCTGGAACAGGGTGTACATGGAGGCCCCGATGCTACCGAACCACTCGGGGAAGTCCCGCCCGAAGAGTCCGGTTGCCATGACGGCAAAGACGTAGAAGAGGAGCACCATCAGGAGCCCGATGGAGGAGATCCCGGGCAGGGCCTTGAGCAGTGCCTCCACCACGAAACGCAGGCGCGGGACCATGGAGAGCAGCCGCAGCACCCGCAGCACCCGCAAGGCGCGGAGCACCGCGAGAGGCCCGCTGGCCGGGACCAGAGCGATGCCCACCACGAGGAAGTCGAAGACGTTCCAGCCCCGCCTGAAGAAACCGAGCCCCTGGGCATAGAGCTTGAGCAGGATCTCCACAACGAAGACCGACAGGATCAGGCGGTCGATCCCATGGAGCAGGCCCCCGTGCCGCGCCATGAGTGACTGTGAGGTCTCGAGCCCTAGGGTCAGGGCATTGATCACGATCAGAGCGATGATGAAGCGCTGGACGGAATTCGATTCGATCCAGGCACCGATGCGTTCACGGCTCCACACGGCAAGACCCTCCTGTCTCCGGCTCACTACCCAAGACCGACTACACGAAGACCTTCGTCAAAGACCCCTCGCGGGGCGCTGGCTCACGGGGTCTCGGCCCCGTATCCCGCATCCTTCACCGCCCGCATCAGGGCCTCCAGGTCCGCCTCGCCCTGGACCCTGGCGAGACCGGTCTCCAGATCGACTTGAACCGCGGTGACGCCGGGGACGGACTCGAGCGCCCGGGTCACGGCACCCACGCAATGCTGACAGCTCATGCCGGTCACTTTGATCTCAATGCCCATGGTCCACGCTCACTGGTGAAAAGAGGAAAAGCGGGTACTGCCAGCCCTCAATACCCGGACGTTATGAATCGGGCGCAACCCAGGAGCGGGGTATCCCCGCGCAGGATCACCCGCACCGGCATGCGCCGCATCAGCGGCTCCATGCGACCCTTGGCGAAGAATCCCGGGAGGAAGGGGCTATCCCGCAGGGCCTTGAGATTCTTCGGAGCGATGCCGCCCCCGAGGTATACGCCCCCCAGGGCCATGTGTTTGAGGCCCATGTTCCCCGCCTCCCGGCCATAGAGGCGGAAGAAGAGCCCCATGGCCTCGGCGCAGATCGCGCAGCGCCCCGCGAGGGGTCTTTGACGAAGGTCTTCGTGTAGTCGGTCTTGGGTAGTGAG
>JBGSUY010000636.1:0-3209 GCA_041753195.1 Chromatiaceae bacterium | reverse complement strand
AGCTGTGCCAGGTCGTGCCGAGAAAGCTGCATGGTCCGGTCGGTCGCTTCCCCACCGACGATCCTCCGCCGGCGTTGCTTGCGGCGTGTTGTTGCCATGTTACGTCAGGTTTGTCTTGCTCTTAGCTGTTCCGAAGAGGGGGGGTTTGAATGGATACATGCCGCCGCACGCCAGCGCGGGTTGTGAGAGAGCGGCGGCACGGATGCTCAGGTGGCTGCGAGTCGCGCATACAGGCGCTGAAAAATGGGTACCGCCGGACAACGGTAAGCGACGGCCAGCTTGATGCGCCGACCGCTGTGGATCAACCGCGCGGCCACGTAGCATCAGCCTCAAAACCGATGCGATTGCCCTGCTGCTTAGCGCGTAAAGGGGCCACTGGACAGGCCTAGGTTGAGCGGCGGTTGCTGGAACACAGCGGTCCACCTTGCCTGGTTCCGCGCGGGTTCCGAAGAACTTTGGATCGGGATCGGGAAATTAGCGCTTCTGAAGGGCGCTCACGATGCCGAATGTCCGAACGCGGTCGCGTCCGCCGACCTGCGCATTCGCGCCCTTTGGATCCGGCATGCCTGCCGTGATGGTATGCTCCGATTCCGCAGGTCCCATCCCCCCCGCAACCCCGCTCAGTCTCTGAGGGTATTCCCAGCATGGCCTTGAGTGGTTTCTATCAGGCGTTTCCCAAGCTCGCCGCGTCGGAGCTGCGCACCATCACCGTTGCCCCAAGCTCGGGCGTGGCTGTGCCCGCGGACCGCTACGCCTTCCTGGAGCTCTACTGCGACGAGCGGGGCTGCGACTGCCGCCGCGTGACCGTCGCCGTGTTCGCCGAGCGGAAGGGCGAGGCGGTCGCGTATATCAGCCTTGGATTCGACTCTGCCGATGACATGGCCGGTCCCTTTCTCGACCTGATGAATCCCCAGGCACCCTATGCCCCGGAGCTGCTGCGGATCTTCACGGACATGATCAACAGTGACCCGGACTATCTCGCCCGACTGCAGTGCCACTATGTCCAGTACAAGGAGCGCTGCGAGGGACGGCCCTATGCGGGGCCGGCATTCGAGAAGCCCGACGCCGTGAAGCGCGTCGCCGTGGATCATCTCCCGATGCCGTCGCGGGCGAAGCTGTTAGGAGCCAAACCCATGACCCCGGTTCGCCGCCAGGGAGAGGTGGGGCGTAACGACCCCTGTCCCTGTGGCTCGGGGAAGAAGTACAAGCAGTGCTGCATGGTCCATGAGGGACTGAGCAAGACGGGGTCGGCGCCATCCGCTCCAGTCTCGCCGGCTCGACCTGACACCGGCAACCCTGAGGCCCAGGCCGAGACGCCAGCGGATACCGGTGCGCTGATGGGGCAGGCCGAGCAACTGATTGGCGAGGTGGCGCGTCGGCGGGCCAATCCCAGACACCAGCAACCCTGGAGCCCCGCCGTTCAGCAGACCCTGGAGACGACCCATGACCTGGCGTTGGCCTTCCTGCGCCTCCTGTTGAACCGCTACGCCCCGGATGGACGTCAGCCGACTCCACCGGAGGGCTATGGCCTATGCCTGGCGCTGCTCGAAGAGGCCCTGACCCAGATCCGCTATTCCGTGGAGCGCCAGCGGCCCTGGGCCATCGCCCTGGCGGAACAGGTCCAGATGGAGATGGCCGAGCAGGCATTTAGGCCCGAGGTGGACGTACGGGTGCAGCACGACCTGATCCAGGCCCTGCACAGCGCCAAGCTCGAGCCCCATCCCTGCATTCGCGACCAGGCCGCGGCGGTGGCCGCGTATTACGCCCGGTTCAGCGCCGCCGGCGGTGCGCGGAATCTGGACAGTCTGCTGGAGCGGCTGCTCCGCGAGACGCGGGCCCAGGACCCACTGGAGCTGCTGGAGCCCATGCTGGCCCAGATGGAGGTCATGCCGGCGGAGGGACAGGTGGTGCTCGCGGCGGGGATGCTGGCCTCCTCCAAGCCCTTGTTCAACGAGCTGGCGGTGCTGCTCCTGCTCCATCCCAATGCCCAGGTTCGGGCCCAGTTGCCGGATCATTATCGGCAGGCGGATTGTCTTGGCCACATCGGCCCCCTCGGTCTGCGGCGCCTCATCGGACTGCGCAACTGGCTGCCGGAGAAGGAGCGCCTAGGCGTGGATGCGCTGATCAAGGATCTGCGGGTGTCGGGGGTCCAGAGCGCGCCATTGCCGCCCGCCCAGCCCGGCACTGTCTACGCCTCCGCCTTCGACGGCTCCGGCGCCCAGGGTACCTGGGTGGTGACCAAGTCGAAGCGGCACCATCGAATCGACGCGGTCCTGGTCAAGCAGGGGCTCGGCATCCGGGAGGTCTGGGGCGAGGGCGGATTCACCAAGCGCGAGATCGAGGACAAGGTACGAGGGATGACCGGCCGGGCCGGCGCCCTGCCAGTTCAGCGTGACTACCTCCCGCGCCTGGTCGCCCATTTTGTCGCGGTCGGCCTGGATAGGGGGACCGCTCCGCCGCCGCAACTGGCGGCACTGAACGAGCTGATGGGGGGCGAGTACTGGAAACCCGAGGTCCTCTCGCTTCGTGCAACGATTGCGGAGCTGCGGGCCGGTGACCCGGACGCCTTCACCCCGGCGCGCATCCAGGGGGTGCTGGACGATGCGCGGCACTGGCCGGATTATTTCCCCTTCGCCGACTCTTGGTTTGAGGACGATGCCCGTGTGGAGGCGGTGTTGAGGGAGTCGGTGGGCCCAGTCCGGGATTGGTCCCTGCGCTTGCCGGTCTCCATCCGGGCGATTGTCGACGATGTCCTGGAGCCGAGGCGCGGCGTCTGGGCCGAGCGGCTGTTGTGGATGGCCCTTTGGGCCAGGGCGGCCGAGAAGCGGGCACCGCGTCCCTGGCAGGACTTCCTGATCATCGCCGAGGCCCTCCAGCAGGGCAGGCCGCTCGGTCAGATCCCGTTGATGAACGCCATCGCGCTGCGTACCGTCCAGTCCGCCTTGGGGCGGGCACGGGCGGGCTCGGCCGTCCGCACCTAGGCCCCCAGAATGGGGCAAGGTCTTCATCGGCAAGGGACCTGGCTGCGTAGGCCAGGGTGGAGCCGCGCGCCCCGCGGCGCGGTCCAACCGGGCAAGGTCCCCATCCGAGTCTCCCAATGAGCCAAGAGGTTCGTATCGGCGTGGCCGGCATGAGCTGCGCGTCCTGCGTCGCGCGGGTGGAGCGTGCCATCGCCCGGCAGCCCGGGGTCGAATCGGCCACGGTGAATC
>JBGSUY010000635.1:0-10468 GCA_041753195.1 Chromatiaceae bacterium | reverse complement strand
GGAGGTCTCCGGCACGGCCGCGCCCTCCGCCGCGCAGACCTGCGCGAGGACCAGCAGCGACAAGGCGGCCGCGGCCCTTACCAGGCCTCGGTTCAGGGCCCCGATCTCGCTTGCCGGCTTCATCTTCATACTGCGTCTACTCGATTCAAAGGATTCTGTCTGTGCTCCCATTCCTCACCCCCTGGCAGGGGGAGGCCCGGAGGGGGGTCGCAGGGGCGGCCCTACCGCCGAGCTTCGACCTGGGATCGGGCCTTCGACCCCCACCCCGACCCTCCCCCTGCCCGGGGGAGGGGGAAAAGCGCCGGGTTTGGATCCCTGGGGAAGCCAAGGCGCGGATCCGTCGCTGTGGTGCGCTGGGGTCTGCCAGCACCGGGCCCGTGCCTTCGGCCCTAAGAATCTGGTCTCGCGTCGGCTGGGTTGAGGAGACGCCGCTGGGGCATCCCCTCAACCCAGCCCCCTCGCCCGTGACGGGCGAGGGGTTGGGTGTCTGCTCACTCCTCCTTCTCTCCTTGGGTCGCCCCATCCGAGGGCGCCTTGATCTGCCTTCCGTTCCTTATAGCTGGCGGGGCGGTCCATCGCTCCCGCTTGCCTGTGGTTAAGGGACCTGCACCGCGTCGACGTCCAGGTTGTTCGTCGTCAGACCGGCCGCTGTACCATCGAAGTACGTGGACCAGGTGCCCGAGTTGAACTCCAAGACGTCCTCGTCCTGAACCGTTCCGAAATCTGCCACCGTCACGGTCTGGGGGGTCCCCGCGCCGTTAAAGGACAGATAGAAGTGAGTCTCGCTGACCACCGTCACGGAATCGACGTCCGCATTGTCGGGGAGCCCATTTGCCGAGGCGTCGAACACCCGTGTGTAGGTCGCCGGAGAGTCAGCGTTCCATCGGTAGATATCCGCATCGTCAGGGGTTCCTCCTGCATTTGGCGGGTTGGTGTTGCCCAGCGTCGAGAAGTACAGAACGCCGTTCACGATGTCGAATGCATCTATGTCGAGATTGTTCGATGTCCCAAGCCCGTTAGCGGTAGAGGTGCCGTTGAAGTACACCTCCCATGTGCCGGCGTTGTAGAAGAGGATGTCTTCGTCCTGCACAGCGAGATCTGGCCCCGGTCGAACGATGGTGAAGTTGTCCGCGAAAGACATGTAGAAGTGGGTGGCGTCCACCACTACTAGGCCATCAACGTTCGCACCTGTCGGCAGATTCTGCCCCGCACCCGCGGCACCAAGGTCCGTGACATCTACGACACGGCTGAAGGCCGTCCCGTCCCAACCGTAGATGTCGGCGTTGTCGGGCGTACCCGCGACTCCCGGCGGATTGGTGTTGCCGAAGGTCGAGAAGTACAGCGTATTCGCCGGCGTAACGACCTCGTTCACCGTGATCATCACCGTTGCGGGTGTGCTGAGGTTAGCCCCGTCGAATGCTGCGTAGGTGAAGCTGTCGGTTCCGAAGAAACCGTCGCCCGGCGTGTAGGTAAATCCGCCGGTGGAGGCCAGCACCACGGTACCGTTCGTCGTCGCGCTCAGCAAGTTCGCCGTGAGCGCAGCCGGGCCGCTATCGGGATCGGTGTCGTTAAGCAGCACCCCAGATGCCGCCGCTACGATGAGCGGGGTGTCCTGATCCGTGACGTAGTCAGGATCGTCGTTGGCCACCGGGGCGATGTTCGCCGCCGCGGCCGCCACGATCGTGACGGTGGAGGACTGCGTACCGGTCAGCCCGCAGGCATCGGTCGCCGTGAAGGTCACCGTAGTCGTGGCTCCTGGGTCGAGGGCGGCCTGGAAGCTGGTCGGGGCGTCGTCGCTCACGGTCAGGGTGCCGTCCTGCGTGTCGGTTGCCGTCGCGAGGGCGAGCCAGTCGACGATCGCTTGGTCGGTCGCCAGGACCTCGGTCGTCCCACTCGCCACGTTCAGGGTGAGCGGGGTCGGGGCGATCACCGTCGGCGCGGTGTTTGGCGTCTCGGCGACCTGGACCGTCGCCGTTGCCGTGCCGACCGCCGACGCGCTGTCGGTGGCGCTGAACGTGACCAGGGTACCGCCGATGAGGAATTCGCCCGGGGCGTCGTTCGTTACGGGCAGGGTCCCGTCTTCCGTGTCAGTGGCCGTCGCCAAGCCGAGCCAATCCACGATCTGCTGATTGGACGCCGGGACCGAGTTGGCGCACAGCGCGGCGGTGACGGAGAGCGGGTCAGGCGTCGGGGCGGTGACCACCGGCGGCTGGTTCTCGGCGAAGGCCAGGAACCGCAGCATGCCGCCCAGGGTGTCGCTCTGCCCGAAGTTCTCCGGGTCGCTGGGGTTGGTCATCCAGCCGTTGCCGTCGTAGACGGCGACGCGGCCGGGGATGGCCGGGGCCGTGATGATGGCGTCCTTGGTCTTGAGCGGCGGGAGCTCCGCGGTGTACTGCTCGCGGGGGGCCCAGCCGCCGAAGAGGTCGCCGTTCTGGTACTGGTAGCGGATGCCGTCCTCGGCGTGGATGGTCATGTACAGGCCTTGGAGGGTCGGCACATGGGTCTCGCCGGCGGCGCTCAGGAAGCGCAGCAGGGTGTTGCCGCCGACCGTTCCCGCCGGGATGTCGGCGGTGGCGGTCGGGCTAGCCACGTAGGGTTCGCCGTTCACCAGGAACCACTGGGCGTGGTAGTCGATGGAGGTCGTGTAGGTGCCGTTAGCGATGGACGCGTTCAGTACCGGGTCGATCTCGCTATAGAAGAGCACCACCTCGTTGTCGTACGGCACGTCCTGGTAGACCTGACCCGCGGCAAAGTCCTTGGTGACGGCACCGTAGAGGCCCATATACACCTGCTTCTGGGGCCAGGTGCCGCTGTGGTATAGGAAGGTGCCGGAGCGGTCGAGGCTCGCCCAGGTGTACTGCTGCTGGCCGCCGTTGGCAGCCGCCTCGTTGCCATAGGAACGGACGCGCTGATTGGCAGCGGTTCGTGTGCCCGTCGCCGCAACCGCGTTGGGATTAGCCGGGTTAATGAAGACCGCGGCGGATCCTGCGGGTAATGCCTGGCCGGGTATGACGATGGACGTGGGCTCTGGCAATCCGTTGGATAGGAAGATCTGGAGCGGCGTCGCATCGGCGGGGTCCACCGTGATGCGGGGTCCAGGCAGGCTAGGGGTCTCCAAGCCGTCGATGCACGTCAGCCGGGCTGCAGCGTCCGCTGCCGCCCAGCAGTCGCCGCCGGTGTCCTCCACATAGCCCCACATGGGCACCGTGGAGCCGTCCGGCATGGTCTTGGTGTAGGCCTTGGCCTCCAGGTAGACGTCCAGGGCCCCGGCGGGGCCGGCCGCGAGGGCCAGGGCGCCGCCCAGCAGGGCCAGTTTCGCGTGACTCTTCATGTCGCTAAACCTTTTCATGATCTTTCCCTCCGCCCCCTATTGGATGTCGACGTAGGGCGGGAGCACGACGACCGCGCTCAGGGTCCCGCCTGGGAAGATGTTGTAGGTGGTCAGCTCCTTCTCGGCATGGCTGTGCCAGACGAGGAAGTAGCCGCCGAAGGGGTTCAGGCCGCCCTCGCCGGGGGGCAGGTCGCCCACGTCGCCGAGGAAGGGACTGCCGCTCCACCAGCCGCCGAGGGTCAGGTCGCCGACGCCGGGGAGGTTTACCGGCAGATCCTTGCCGTGATCGGGCCAGTACTCGTAATTAACGTCATCGAAGCAGTCACCTGGGGCGCAGGGACCGGAGGTCAGCGCGAGGCCAGTCGTGTTGTCCACGAGGTCAATGTGATTATCGTCGTGGCACGCGACCCCGGGGTTGAGGTCGTCCTCCATGTCGTCGTTGCCATCCTTGCAGCCGGTATCGACGGGCCCGTAGATGTCCCAGCCCAGGGCCTTGCCGGTCCAGGTCCAGAGCATGTCCACGGTCTGCTTGGGGGCGGAGTTCAGGGTGTTGTCGCTGCGGCCCAGGTTGGTCGTCGCCGTGGCGGCGCATTGGGTCGGGTCGGTCGCGTCACGCTCCGAGCAGAGCATCCGCCCGTCGCGCCCGATGAAGCGCATGTTCTCCCCGTGGAAGTGGAAGGGGTGGCTGTCCGAGCCCACGTTCACCGCCCGCACCAGGACCTTGTCGCCCGGGTGTGCCTGGGCCAGGGACTCGTAGGGCTGGTTGGGGAACAGGGGGTTGTAGTCGCCCTGGAAGAGGTCGGGGAAGGCCCGCCCGTTGACGAACCAGGCGGTGGCATAGCGCTCGTGGTAGGTGAAGTGGCCCTTGTGTCCGGTCTCCATCTCCTTGTGGATCTCCGGGTCCACCTCGGTCAGGAGATACAGGAACTCCTGGTCGTAATCGCTCCCGGTGCCGACCCCGTAGGCGGTCCGCGCGGTGTTATAGTCGCTCGGCCGCACGATCAGGGCGCCGGCGAGCCCCATCTCCTGGTGCAGGCCGGGGTTCGCGCCGTCCAGGCTGTGATAGATGTAGGTGCCAGGCTGCCCGGCGGTAAAGCTGTAGGTGACCATGCCGCCGCCGATGGTCGCCGCATTGGTTACCAGCCCCGGGGTTCCACCGCTAACCGCCGTCGGCTGATGGCCGGTCACCACGATGGAGACCGGGTCCGGCACGCCATAGTTGGTGAGCGAGATGGAGAACGGCAGGCCCTCGGTGACGATCAGCGTCGGGGCCGGGTACTGGGGCAGGTAAAAACCGGCGCCTCCGGCCGTGGTGGGGGAGGCCCCGGTGCCTGCATTCATGTCACCGAATCCCCACATGTAGAGGCTGGTGCCCTCCGGCAGGCTCATGTTGAAGGGGTACGCGTAGAGGTTGAAGTCCGGCCCCGTGATGCCCCGGATCTCGTGGGCGGCCTGGGCGGGCTGCCAGGGCAGCGCGGAGGCCGCCCCGAGCAGCAGGACGCCCATCAGGCGTCCGGTGAGTCTGGTCTTGTATGTCATGTCGGTGTGCTCCTGATCCCGCCTCGGCCTAGTTGACGACGATCTCGGTGATCATGCCGCCGTCCATCTGGTTTCTGTTGCTCATCTGGTGCAGCTCCGTGGTCTGCAGGAAGTAGGTCCCCGGGGCCACGCCGGTGGTGTCGATGAGCACGTCCATGCTCTCGCCGCCGCCGGAGTTGATGGAGGCCGTCTCCAGGTAGAGGTTCTTGCCGTCCAGCCCGCGCATGTGCTTGGCGCCGGTGCCCACCTGCTTCAGCGTCAGGCCCGGTGCGGTCAGCGTCCAGAAACGGTCCAGGCCGACGTTGGAGAGCCGAAGCAACAGGGTCTGCCCCGCGGCGACCTGGATCCTGGAGTCGAGGAGCTGGGTCGACCTTGCGTCGGCCCCGATCACATCGACACTGGACGTCGGCGGCGGCAGGTCCGCGCTATTTACCGTGTCCGGATAGCCGCGCCCGTTGAACATGGGGTAGTCGCTCTCCAGGGTCAGGAAGGGCAGGGGCTGGATGGCGATGTGCTGCTCGTGGAAGTAGGAGTCGAAGCCGCCGAGCTGGATGGCCTTCTCCAGGTCCCAGGCGGTGGTGCCGTCGTCGTCGTTGTAGACATAGCCCATGGGGGCGCCCGCCGCGCCGCTGACACGTTCCGCGACCGGGCAGACATTGGTGCCGCTGGCGCACCCCGTGGTGTCCTGCCTCGGGTGCACGTAGAGGTTGGCCAGCATGCCCATCTCCATGTGCTCCGTGGCCTCCACGTGGCAGTGGTAGAGATAGGTGCCGGGCTCCACGATGTTGTAGTAGTAAGTGAGGGTGGCGCCCATGTTGATGGAGATGGACACCTCCGGCACCCCGTCGAACACCGAGGCGGCATTGGGGAAGCCGTGGAAGTGCACCGTATGGGGGTCGAACAGGTCCGGCCTCATGGTGGTGCCCACGTTGGTCAGCGAGAGGTAGAACTCCTGCCCCTCCTCCAGCTCGATGGTGGGCCCCGGCCACTCGTTGTTCAGGATGCCTGACTCGATCACCTCGTTGACGGAGGTGGTGGGATCGTCCAGGACGCCAGTCCGGTCGCCGAAGCCGAAGGTGTAGAGCTCGCTGTCGTCCGACATGATGGCGAAGCCGTCGCCGGCGATCAGGTGCATGCACTTGGCGTTGGGGTGGGCCAGGTAGTCCGGGTCGGTAAAGTCGTCAATCACGGCGTCGCCGTTAGTGTCTCCCGGGCACTGCACATTCATGATCGCATTCGCACTGCCGAGGCCCCCGAGCAGCGCCAGCGAGACGGCCGCCTGGAGGGCACGCTTTCTAAAGGAACCATTCATTTCCTGTAATCCTCGTTGTTGTGCCTGATTTGGGGTCAGACCCCCCCCCGAGGGCCCGCGGCGGGTGCCGCGGACTTTGGGGGAGAGGCTGGCTCCGTCTCGCCTAGGGAGCGACGAACTCGTCGGCGCCGATGTCGGTCACGTTGGCCGAAGCCGTAACCGGCCGCGGGTCGTTGTCGTAGTCCTCGTCGCCCAACGCGCCCAGGGTCCCGCCCGCGTTGTTCGGACTGCCCGCATTGATCGCCGGGGAGCCGGCGCTCAGGTGGTAGTCGAACATGGTGCGCAAGTTGACGTTGTTGACACTGGTGTCGAGCAGCGTCAGCGGGCCGAAGGCCACCTGGATGAAGTTCCCGCCCTCGTCGAAGGCCGCCGAGGTCTGGATGGTGGTGAACTCCGGGAGGTTGAGCTGGTCACGCGGCCCATTGAGGTAGGGATTCACGAACAGCGGGTCACCCGAGATGTTGTTGACGCTGAAGCCAGTGGTGTCGGTCAGCAGCGACCACACCGGGTTCAGCAGCGGGAGGCCAGCCACGCCGAGGACGGCGAGGTCCTGGAAGTCGCAGGAGGCGGTGCTGGTCGGCGTGCAGGTTGCCGGCTCCAGCCCCGTGCTGGTGACCGCCGGCGGGGCGCTGTTCACCCAGTAGAAGGAGCGGTTCTGGTAGACGATGTTGCTGCGCAGCTCGGGGCTGGAGAACAGGTCCTGGTCGTTCCCGGCCACGTCGGGCGTGCCCTCCATCAGCAGCGCGAAGTCCCCGCTGTGGACGCGGGAGACGATGCCCGCCGGCTGGGGCGCCGTCAGGTTCGGATCGACGCCCCCGCCGGGGAGCTGGACCGTGAAGGCCGGGAAGGCGGTGGCGGTCGAGTCGTTGTTGGCGATGGTGTTGTAGCGGAACCAGGCCGACACCGTGTTCTCGATGGAGACGCCTCCGCCGGCCACCCCCGCGACATTGTTGGTGATCATGTTGTTGAACACGTAGACGTTGCTCCAGGGCCCTACCGCCGTTGGGCTCAGAGCCACGTCCGCCCCGTTGACGTTCTCCAGGCGGATGCCGCCGCCGTCGCCCGCGCCCGCCAGGTTGCCCCGGATCAGGTTCGCGTCGACGGTGACGGTGCCGGTGCCGGGGCTGACGAGATAGCCGTCGGTGGGCTGCAGCCCCGGCTGGCCGCCGATGTAGAGGCCGCCGCCGGACTCGACCGTGGCCTGGCTGAAGGACTCGTTGAAGATGATCTTGTTGTCCTCGATCAGGCCGCCGCTGGAGTAGCCGAGGTGGCCGACGCCCGCGCCGCTGCCGGCGGTGAAGTTGCCGCACACCCAGTTCTTCTGCACGCTGTAGCCGTCGGCCCCGGTCATGAGGCTGATGCCGCCGCCGACCGCGTCCGTGTTCAGGCCGCCGTTCTTGACGACCAGGTTGTGATGGATGCGGACGTTGTCGTTCATCGCGTCGGTGTAGTTCAGGCCGCCCACCTCGTTGAAGAGGGTCGGGTGTCCCAGCCGGATGCCGCCGCTGTAGAACCCGGCGTTACCGGTGAGCCGGTTGTTGCCGATGTTCATGTAGGAGGCGTAGCCGTTGAGCACGATGGCGCCGCCCTGGGATGCCCCGACGATGGTGAATCCGTCGATTCGGGCACCCTGGTTTGGCAGGCCGTTGAACCAGTCGGGGAAGGCGTTCTTGCCGGCGACGAAGATGCCGGCGCCCTCCTCGGTGGGGAACAGCGGGGCCCCGAGGGCCTGGAATCCGCCGGGGGCCAGCTCCTGGCCGGGCAGCAGGTCGATCAGGCCGTTGTCCACCAGTTGTTGGACCTTGGCGCGCCAGTCAAGGATCTTCTCGGTAGGCACCTGGCGGGCGTTCAGGGTCACCCGGCCCGGGCCCCAGCCCTGGAGCTTGACCGGCTTATACATGATGACCAGCTCCTCGTAGGTACCGGGCGCGACTAGGATCAGGTCGCCCGGGGCGGTGGTGGGCGCGTCGATGGCGTCCTGGATGGGCGTCGCCGGGTAGCCGCCGGCGGGGGCGACGCTGTGTACCGCGTAGAGCTCGCTGGCGCTATAGGGGAAGGTCGCGTTGGGCCGCACGCCATGCTCGGTTCCGCGACAGCGCCGGTTGGTGCTGGTCAGACTGGACTCGCAGTGGCCCACGGTCAGGGTGACGCCGATCGGCGACTCGACGGCGGGCGTCGGGCCGGTTGCCCCGCGGGTCACGGTGACCTGGTAGTCGCCCGGCTCCAGACCGACCGGTACATTGACGACGATCTGGTTATTGTTCCACGTTGGCACCTGTGCGCCGGACGAGAGCACGATCGCATCGTTTGGATCGGTTGAGCCGACCGGCATCAGCGTCACCGAGGAGCCCGCGACCCTGGGACCGAACCGGTAGTCGCGGGTGATGGTCTTCGGCGGGTTGGTGTCGCCGTCCCAGTCCGGGTTCGGCACCGACATCAGGCCCATGGAGCGGATGATGATCTGCTGAGACGAGAAGGTATTGTTGACCACGAAAGGCCCGGTGGATCCCGCCGGGGCGCCGATCGGCCGGCTGTTGCTGCTACGTTCCACCGACGCGATCATCGGGGTGCGGGTCGGCTGCTCGCAGTCCACCGGGAAGGTCGTGGGGTTGGTGAAGGACGCGATGGCCTCGACCGGGGTGTCCAGGTAGGTGGTGTCGCCCGGCATGTACTGGAACGTGTAGCAGAACTGGCTGAACTGCGGGTTGTAGCTCGGATCCAGGATGGTCTCGGGCCCATTCGGGTCCGGATTGGGGATGGGGCCCGCGTCGTTCATGCAGGAGACCAGCATGTTGGGCGACACGCCCGAGGGCATCGGGATGTTGACCGTGTAGGTGGAGGGCAGCAGGGCGTTGTAGCGCCCGAACTCGTCCGCGTAGACCCGGTTCACTTGGTTGCCGGCCCAGTCGTAGAAGCCCACCGGGACATAGGGCGGGGCGTACTTCTCGCCGAAGTTGGGCGAGTTCGGATTGAACTCGTTGGCCAGGTCGTTGAGGATCACGCCGGTCGCGTTGGCCCCGAGCGGGGTGTCGGTGAAGAAGAAGAAATTGGTCGCCGCGTTCTGGGCCGCGGACAGGCCGACGGACTTGCGGTTGCAGAGCGGGCGCGTCTCACCGGCGAAAGGCGCGGCGACGTCGGGGTCGGTGGCGCTAAAGCCGGGGCTGACCTGGGCCGCATCGCCGCTACCGTCCTTGGTGGCGAAGCTCAGGAGCGGGGGCACGGGGCGCAGATCGCCGACACAGGGGACGTCCACCGCCTGGGGCGAGGGGAAGTACTCGTCGCCGAAGTCGACGTTCTTGTTCTCCTCCTTGACCAGCTTATAGCCGGGGGGTGTGGCGGCCTCCACGATATAGTCGCCGGGGATGATCCAGGCCTCCGGGAGCTTGGGGATTCCGGCCGTGGTGTTGCCGACCAGGTCCCTGCGGCTCGAGTAGAAGTTCGACAGTTTGGTCGCGATCGGGCCGGGAAGATGCGTCAGGTCGTAGTCGGCGAAGGCCCAGCCTCCGTCGAAGACGCCGGGGCGCACCTGGTTGAAGTTGCGCAGGCCGTCGAAGCAGCGGGTGTTCTCGGCCGGGCTGATGGTGCCGTTCAGGTCGACGTCGATCTGGTTCGCGCCGCCGCAGTCGGTGGGCGTGCTGTCGTCCCAGCTATCGGACCAGGCGACCTGGAGTGCGTCGCCGAGGTCGAAGACGCCGTTGCCGTTGTGGTCGGTGTCTTCGGGCCCCTTGGCGCCGGTGCCGTCGGCCCAGCCGAGCGGGTAGTTGTCAACGTCCGCCAGGGTCACCGTGCCATCGTTGTTGATGTCGGTGATCTGTCCGAGGTTGGCGTCCTGCACGCCGTCGTCGTCCCAGTCGATGTCGCAGCCGTTGGCACCGTCGGGAAAGATGTTAGCGGGCTGGCAGTTGATGTCGCCGTCGGCATACAGGGCGACCTGGACGCGGGGGATGCCCGGCTCCCAGGTCTCGGCGACCGCGAAGCGGGGATCGTTCTCGGCGCGGGTGATGGCGTAGTGCACCACGCCCGAGATGCCGCCGTTCTCACCGACGTAGGCCGGCGGGTTAGGGAACGCGAAGTGATCGGTGATGTAGTCCGCCTTGCCGAACTGCATGACGTTGGTCTGGCCGAGGAAGCCCTGGAAGGCCTGGGTCAGGACCGGGCCGGTCTCGGTGCGGGAGGTGCCGCCGGTGTAGGTGCAGTCGGTCAGCACCGGGGGCAACGTAGTGGGGTCGCAAGCCGGTACGGCCTGGACCTGGGGGGTCAGCTCGCTGTAGTCAGGGAAGGCGTCG
>JBGSUY010000634.1:0-2018 GCA_041753195.1 Chromatiaceae bacterium | reverse complement strand
GGCCGGCGGTCAGGGCGAGGGCGGCGGCAGTGAGAACAGGTGCAAGGCGCATGGTCGAATCCTCCGGGTGAGCTGTGATCGTGTCGGTGATCCGCCCCAGCGGCGCTTTGCCCGCCGGGCGAGTGCGGCAGGCTCCGATACCCGCCCCCACCGCGCCTTAACCTGGGTCAAATCGCCAACCTGGGTCAAATCACCCGCTCGTTAATTTGTCGGTCAGGCTTCGGCCCGAGGACGCGCTCGGCGGCAACTTCAGGCGTCGCTGTCGGGCTGAAGCACGACCCAGGGGCCAGCCTTCATGCCGTCAGGCTGAAGGCCAGGGTGATGAGGCCCCCCGGAAGGATCAGCCAGATGATGATCACCCAGCGCCAGGGGCCCCGGATGCCCCTGAGGCCCATGAAAAAGTCACCCACCAACTGACCCTTGAGCAGGGCGAACCCAAGCACCAGCAGGGAGACGGGGAGCCCCCCGAGACCCAATTGGCCGACGGCGAAGGTAACGAAGGTCAGGGCCATCAGGACCAGATAGACCCGGGTGCAGGGACGGATGGCGTAAGGCTTGGCGGACATGGCGGTCAATGCATCACGTAGACGAGGGGAAAGAGGATGAGCCACACCAGGTCCACCATGTGCCAGTAGGAGGCGCCGGTCTCCACACCCGTATGCTCCGCCGCGCTGTAGCCGCCCGAACGGGCCTTGATGGCCACCGCCGCCAGGATCACCATCCCCAGGATCACATGCATGAAATGGAAGAAGGTCAGGGACAGATAGAACATGTAGAAGGTATTGGTGGAAAGGTTGATCCCTTCGCCCAGGTGATGGGCGTACTCCACCGATTTGACCACCAGAAATACGAGCCCCATGGCGAGGGCGGCCAAGAGCCATCGCACGCAGCCGGATGAGTCGTCCTGGCGGATGGCCGCCACCGAGCGCACCACGAAGTAGCTGCTGGTGATCAGGGCCAGGGTGTTGATCAGGGCGGCGCGCCGGTCCAGGGTCTGCTGATAGGTGTCGAACAGCTCCGGGTTGCCCATGCGGGTGAAGGCATAGGCGGCGAAGAAGACGGCGAAGACCGAGAGCTCCGCCAGGATGAAGATCCAGATGGCCAGATCTCCCGGTGGGTAGCGCCGTTCCTCCGCCTGGGCGATGGCCGTCATCTAGGTGTCTCCCTGCTTAAATCTCAATAGCCACCAGGCTAGAGCCTGCACCACCCCGGGGGCCTTGACTCCAGTCAAAGGCTGCTCTGGCAGGTCCTGCCCAGGGGGGCGGCGTTCGCCGGGTGCATGCCCGTCCTCCCCGCCCGTGCCGGCCCAGTCAGACCCAGTGCTCCTCGGCGTGACCGCGCCTCGTGTCGGAGCCTAGCCCATCTTTAACAACTTCTCCTGCCGCCAGCACCCATTCGGGCCGATTCTGGCACACCGAGCATTGCAACTGATTGATCAGCCGAGCGTGGTGTCGGCAGAATCTGCTGAAATCGTTAGTGTAGTGCCATAAAGTGACAATCGGCTCTTGACGCGGCAGGCTGCCCTGTCTACGGTTGGCACATGTATATCCGCCGCACCACGATCAAGAGCCGCGGCAGCGGGGAGCCGTACTACACCTATCGCCTGGTGGAGTCGGTGCGCACGGTCGATGGGGTGCGACAACGCACGCTGCTCAATCTGGGGCGGCATTTCGACGTGCCGCAGGAGCAATGGGGTACGTTGGGCCAGCGCATCGAGCAGCTGCTCTCGGCCCAGGGGCCGTTGATGACAGTGGAGCTGAGCGCGGATCTCGAGGCACTGGCGCAACGCCTGGTGGCCCGTCTGCTGCATCGGCAGGCAGAGAGCGGCGAGGAGGCGGGCACGGACATCCGCGCCGTCGACGTCGATTCGCTGGATCTGGTGCGCCCACGCTCGGTGGGGGTGGAGCATGTGCTGTGGGAGACGATTCGCCAACTGGGGCTGGATGCGCAGCTGAAGCGATTGGGGCTCACTGGCCCGCAGCGGGCGGTCGCCATCGGCACCCTGGTCGCCCGCGCCG
>JBGSUY010000633.1:0-3111 GCA_041753195.1 Chromatiaceae bacterium | reverse complement strand
GGGCTGTTGGCGTCGAAAGGGCACCAGGCCCCGCCGCTCAAGCGCGCGATGTCCCGGAAGCTGCGCTCGGCCACCGGGTCTCGCCCCTCCTGGAAGACGAAGGCGGGGACGCCGAGGAGCCCCAATCGCCCCGCCTGATCCGCCAGCCGCTCCCGATCCTCCTCCATGCAGTCGCCCACGAAGGCCAGGGCATTGACCCGACCGCGCTGCGCCTCCTGGATGGCATGCCCCAGGACCCGCCCGATCTGGGTCAGGCCGGCGGCGCAGAAGACCCGGTTCATGCACCCGAGAAGCGACTCGGCGTCGCCGATCCAGTCCGAGTGCTCGAACTCCCGAAAACCCCGGTAGAAGCAAAGCTGCACCTCGACCCCGCCCAGGGCCTGGGTGTCGGCGAACATGGCCGACTGGATGCGCGCAGCCTGGTCCCAGGTAGGCTCGCGGCTCGCGGTGGCGTCCATGGCAAAGATCAGACGCCCGCGCGCCCCCGCGGGGCCTTTGCGAGGCGTTGCCGCCACCTGACGCAGGAAGGCGTTGACGTCGGCCGGGGCATCGATGTCCTTGCGCTCTGAGGTCATGGTGGGATACGGCTGCTCCGGTCGGTTCGGTGGTCCTGGGGCCAGTCGCCAGCCTCGAAAATCGTCGTGCCAGCGCATCAGGCCCCACCTTCGACCAGATCCCGCCGCGCTGGTGCCAAGGGAGGCCAACTCCGGTGTCTCTCCCCCACCGCAGGATGCCGGCATCCAGCCGCTGAATCAACCAATGGGCGATCGTCTCGGGGCCTGAGATCCTGATCGCAACACTGTGGGCATCGGATTACAATTTTCAGGGTCATCTTATTGCAGCCCCTTCTTCTCGACTTCCGTCCGGGGGTCCAAGGTCATGTGGTCCATCCGCCAATCCCCTATATCACCGTCCGCTAAGAGCCTGCCAGCGGTCCTAGATCGGGGCCTCCGCCGCCTACTCATCCTGGTCCTCGTGCTGTTCGGCCTGCTGGCTGCCAACTCCGTTTATCTGTTAGGGATCACCGCCGGCGAGGCCCTGACAGGCCGCAGCCTGCAGAGCACCGGCTACCTCACCATGTTCCTGGCCCACCTGCTGCTGGGGTTCCTGATCTCAGTGCCGGCCTTGGTGTTCGGGCTGTTGCACCTCAAGCGCGCCTACCAGCGACCCAACCGCTATGCGGTTCGGGCCGGTCTGGGCCTGTATCTGGTGGTGATCCTGCTGATCCTCTCCGGACTCCTGCTGACCCGCTTCGAGGGCCTCGAGGTGAACGATCAGGGGACGCGCGACATCCTGTACTGGATCCATGTCCTCACCCCCCTGGTCGCCGTCTGGCTCTTCGTGCTCCATCGCCTGGCGGGACCGGCCCTGCGCTGGCGCCGGGGGCTCGCCTGGTCCGCGGGGACCCTGGCGGCCGGTGCCGGTGTCGTCGCCCTGCACCTGGCGACCCTGGACCCCGAGTCGGACTGGGTACGTACCCACGAGCCGTCCTTGGCCCAGCAGCCGGCCTCGGGCACCATCTCCATCGCACGGCTCGACTCCGACGCCGTCTGCGCCGAGTGCCATCCGGACATCGCCGGGCGCCATCGGGCCAGCGTCCACGCCTTGAGCTCCTTCAACAATCCCGCCTATCGGGCCAGCGTGGAAGAGACCCGCCGGGTGCTGCTCGCGCGCGACGGGGACGTCAATGCCGCGCGCCTGTGCGCGAGCTGCCACGACCCGGTGCCACTCTACTCGGGACGCTTCGACGATCCGGCCTACGACCCGGACGCGGATCCCGGCAGCCGATCCGGCATCACCTGCATGACCTGCCACGCCATTGCGGACTTGGGTGGTCCCCGGGGCAATGGAGACTATCGGCTCGCCGACCCGCCGCCCTACCCCTTCGACGGCAGGGACGACCCGCTCCTCAAGACCCTCAACCGCCAGCTCATCCGCGCCAAGCCGGAGCTGCACAAGCAGAGCCTGCTGAAGCCCCTGCACAAGAGCGCCGAGTTCTGCTCCACCTGCCACAAGGTGCACCTGCCCGAGGCACTCAACCACTATCGCTGGCTGCGTGGCCAGAACCACTACGACAGCTTCCTGATGAGCGGCGTCTCGGGCCACCGCGTCGACAGTTTCTATTACCCGCCCCAGGCGAAGCAGGGTTGCGGGGACTGCCACATGCCGCTGGCCCGCTCCGAGGATCCGGCCGCTCGCCCGGCGCCGGACGGCAGCGGGCCCGCCGTCCACGATCACCTGTTCGCCGCCGCCAATACGGCCGTGCCCCTGATGGTGGGAGAGGACGTAGGGAACGAAGAGCGGCTGGAGCTGCTGGCCCGGGCGGCCCGTATCGACCTCTTCGGCATCAAGGAGGACGGCGCCATCGACGGCACCCTGCATGCGCCCCTGCGCCCCTCAGTCCCCACCCTGGAGCCCGGCAAACGCTATTTGCTCGAGCTGGTGGTGCGCACCACCGGCATGGGCCATGCCCTCACCCAGGGCACGGCGGACTCCAACGAGCTGTGGCTGGATCTGACACTCAAGGATGGGGAACGGGTCATCGGCCGCTCCGGGGGACTCGGCCCCGAGCGGGACCTGGATCCCTGGAGCTACTTGCTCAACGCCTATGTCCTGGATCGCGAGGGCAATCGCATCGAGCGGCGCAACGTCCAGGACATCGCGGTCGCGCTCTACGATCACCAGATCCCGCCGGGGGCGGCGGCCGTCATCCATTACGGCTTCGAGGTACCGGTGGATGCGACGGGTCCCATCGCCGTCGAGGCGGCCCTGCGCTATCGCAAGTTCGATACGGCCTTCCTGCGCTTCGTGGAAGGGGACGCCTTCTCGGCCAACGATCTGCCCATTGCCACCCTGGCCACCGATCGGGTCGAGCTCCCTGTGGCCGGGGGCCCCATCGCCGCCGGCGAGGGCAAGATCGCGATCCCTCATTGGGAGCGCTGGAATGACTATGGGATCGGACTCCTCCGGGTGGCCGGGGAAACCGGCAAGCACGGTGAGCTGCGCCAGGCGGCGGACGCCTTTGCCCAGGTGGAGCGACTGGGTCGGGCCGACGGACCCCTCAACGTCGCTCGGGTCCGCTTCCGCGAGGGGGAGCTGGGCGCCGCCGCG
>JBGSUY010000632.1:0-2486 GCA_041753195.1 Chromatiaceae bacterium | reverse complement strand
TTGCGCAAGGCGCCGACCCGTTGCCCCTGCTGTTGCAGTTGCAGCGCCGCGGTCACCGCCTCGGCGAGCGTCGCCGCATGGACCCCCAGAGGCTGCAGACTAAGGAAGAGTAGGACCAGACAGGCCGCGGCGCGCGGCCTTGGCTCCCGGGGGTTTGGATTCGTGGAGCTTAAGTCCATAGGTCGAACTCTAGCGGTGAAAGCTTAAACAGACCTGAACAAGAACGCGGGGGCGGGTGGCCACCCCCGGGTTAGCCGAGCCGCGGCCCCAAGGGGAGCAGGACCTCGGCCCGAAAGCCTCCGAGGGTCGGTGAGCGTCCGAGCTCCAGTCGGCCCCCGTAGAGGTCGACGATCTCCCGGGCGATGGAGAGCCCCAGCCCGTGCCCCTGCACGCCCTCGTCGAGCCGGGCCCCCCGTCCGGCGATGGTCTGGAGCTCGGACTCCGAGCACCCGGGCCCGTCGTCCTCGACGCATAGCCGCACCCCCACCGGGGTGGACTCGAAGCGGCACAGGACCCGGGTAAGGCACCATTTGCAGGCGTTGTCCAGCAGGGTCCCCGCGAGCTCCAGCATGTCCTCACGGTCCGCCGGCAGCGCCCCTTCCCGCTCCATCCGAACCTCAAAGTCGATCGCCTTGCCAGGGTACATACCCTGCAATAGTCGCTGGAGCACCGGCAACTCGGTGAGCGGATCGAAACCGGGTCCGGGGGCGCCATCCCCGGCCAGGCGGGCGCGCTTGAGCTCCCGGTCCAGGAGTCCGCGCACCCGCTCCAACTGATCCGAAAGGAGCGCACGCACGCTCAGGTCCAGGGCCTTGGACTCCGTGTCCAGCTCCCGGACCATGAGGCTCAGGGGCCCCTTGAGTGCGTGGGCCAGGTTGCCCGCCGCGTTGCGGGACCGTTCCAGACGCTTGGCGTAGATGTCGAGCAGGCGGTTGATCTTGGTCACCAGGGGCAGGATCTC
This sequence comes from Chromatiaceae bacterium, assembly GCA_041753195.1. Taxonomy (GTDB): domain Bacteria; phylum Pseudomonadota; class Gammaproteobacteria; order Chromatiales; family Chromatiaceae; genus Thiodictyon. The sequence continues at coordinate 1,525 of JBGSUY010000632.1, read as the reverse complement.
CGCCGGGACGGCCTCGGTCAGGGCGGTGGCGCTGCCCCGTTCCAGGGCCTCGATGTCCCGGTAGACGGGCTCAAGCCGGGCGAAGGCCCGGCGTACCACCAGCCGCTGCACCAGTAGCATGGCGCCCAGGCCCAGGATAGCCATCAGGGCGAACAGACGCTCGAAGGATCGCAGCGGCCCCCGTAGGGGCAGCAGGTCCTCGGCGACGACCACTGTCAGGGTGTGTCCGTCGCGCTCGAAGCCGCCGCCCCAGACCAGCAGGTCTTGCCCCCGTGGACCAGAGGCCCGCCAATGGGCGCTCTGCCCGGGGGAGAGTGGTCGCGCGTCCACACCCTGATCCCAGAGTGAGCGGGACCTGAGGGCCTCTGCGCCGTTCAACACGACGAGGTGGTAGTGGCCCGAGTAGGGCTGCTCGTAGACGGGTGCGATCCCCCGACCGCCCAGGTGCACGCCGCCCTCGGCGGAGACCTCCAGGGCCCCCATGAGCGCTTCGGCGTCGTGCTGCAGGCGCGAGAGCACATAGGCCTCGGCCGTGTGATGCAGGGCCTCGTGACCCAGCCACCAGGCCCCGGCGATCAACAGGGCGAGGCTCAGTCCCAGCCCGAGCTGCAAGCGCGACTCGATGGAGCCGGTCGGTGACACGCGAGCCGTCTCCTCAGGACTCCGCCATGAAGCGGTAGCCCTGACCCCTCTGGGTGCGGATGCGCTCCGGGCCGATCTTCTCGCGCAGCCGGCGCACATAGACCTCGATCAGATTGCTCCCGTGCTCGGCGTGCTGGTCGTAAACCTGCTCGATCAGGCGCTCCTTGGTCAACACCTTGTCCGGATGGCGCATGAAGGCGCGGAGCAGCCGGAACTCCGTACCGGTCAGAGCGATCTCGGCACCGTCCGGTAGCCGCACCGACTGCCGGTCCTCGTCCAGCTCCATTCCGGCGCCGCGCAGGGTCGGGGCCGCCTGGCCGGCGGTACGCCGGGTCAGAGCCTGGAGGCGCGCCAGGAGCTCCTCCACATGAAAGGGCTTACCCAGATAGTCATCGGCCCCCGCCTTGAGCCCGTCGACGCGCTCGTGCCAGGCGTCGCGCGCCGTGAGGATCAGCACCGGCGTGCGCAGGTCCGCGGCACGCCAGTCCCGTAGGACCGTGAGGCCGGCCTTGCCGGGCAGGCCCAGGTCCAGCACGATCGCATCGTAGGGTTGGTCAGCACCCAGAAAGGCGCCGTCGATGCCGTCCTTGGCCCAGTCCACCGCATAGCCGGCGGCGGACAGGTCCTGGCGTAAGCCGCGGGCCAGCTCGGGGTCGTCTTCGATCAACAGCAGTCGCATGGTCAGTCGTGGCCGCTGGCAAGCGCAATCGTCCAGCCTAACATCAGGGCCTGGTACCGTTCGAGGAAGGACAGGTCCGGGGGACGACGACCGACACAGCACCCGATGAGGGTCACACCATGATCCGATCGACTCCCCCGCCCGGTCGCGGGGCCACCGCCAACCCGGGGAACCGCTACGCCGCCGAGCAGCGGCAGGCCTTCG
>JBGSUY010000631.1:0-7537 GCA_041753195.1 Chromatiaceae bacterium | reverse complement strand
GCGTCGACTACCGGGCGGTCGCCGCCCTGGCAGCGCCGCTCTTCGTGAACGCCGGGGTCCAGGCGGTGCTGAACCTCACCGACACCTGGTTCCTGGGGCGCATCTCGCCGGACGCGATCGCGGCCGTGGGGGCCATCTACTGGTTCGTGATCCTGTTCGTGCTGGTGCTGGGCGGGGTGGGCATAGCGGTGCAGACCCTGGTGGCCCAGGCCTACGGGGCTGGCAACCGCTTCGGGGCCTCGGAGGTGGCCTGGGGCGGGCTCTGGGTCACGGTGCTGATGGCGCCCCTGTTCCTGCTCGCCGGCCTCTCGGGGGGCTGGCTGCTCGGCCCCTTCGATCTCGACCCCAACGTCGAGTCCCTGGCGCTCGCCTATTGGTTTCCGCGCATGTCGGGGGCGGTCGCCGGGGTCGGGCTTTGGGTGATCACCAGCTTCTTCAACGGGATCGGGCGCACCCGCGTGACCTTGGGGCTCAACCTCTGTGTCGCGGTCCTGAACGCCTGGCTCAACCAGGTCATCGCCTTCGACCTGGGGTTCGGCATGGCGGGGATCGCCTGGGCGACCACGGCCTCCCAGGCCCTGGTGCTCGGTCTGGCGCTCGTGCTCTTCCTGTCCCGGCCCATCCGCCAGGACTTCGGCAGCCACCACTATTGGCGCCCTCGGGGTGTCAGCATGGGTCGGGTGCTGGCGCTCGGCATGCCGGCCGGGGCCACCGCCGCCGCGGACCTGGGTGGGACCGCGCTCTTCCAGCTCATGCAGGTGGACCTCGGGACCGTCCCGGGCGCCGCCACCCAGATCGTCATGATGCTGACCTCAATGGCCTACATGCCGGCCATCGGCATCGCGAGCGCGGGCACCACCCTCGTGGGCCAGGCAATCGGGGCCGGGGACCGTGACTGGGCCTATGCACTCGGTAATGCGGTCATCCGGCTCGTGGTGGCCTACATGGGCCTGCTCAGCCTAGTCCTGGCCCTGGGGGGTCCCTGGCTGCTGCCGCTCTTCGTCAGCGCCAGCGATCCCCAGGCCGCGGCCGTGGTGCAGACCGGGGCCCTGATCATCTGGATCGCCGCGGCCTACCAGGTCTTCGACGGGGTCCACTTCGGGGCGGGCTTCGCCCTGCGCGGCGCCGGGGACGTGCGCATCCCGGCCCTGATGGTCAACGCCCTGGCCTGGCTGGGCTTCGTCCCCTTGAGCCACATGCTGAGCTTCGCCCCCGGGGAGGGCTGGGTGGACTTTCTGCCCCAGCTCGGGCTCGGTACCCTCGGTGGCTGGGGCGCGCTTCTGATCTACGCGGGTGCCCTCGGCGCCCTCATGTGGCTGCGCTGGCATTCCGGGGCTTGGCGACGCATCGCGCTTCAATGAGGGCGCGACCGTTCGCGACGTTGGACCACCTGGCCCCCGTCCCCAGCTTAAGCGAGAGACCATCGCAGACCGAGCAAGGCCCATGTCCACCGCCAGTCCACCTCATCGCCTCGCCGGGGCCGCTGCCCTCTTGCTGGCCATCTTCCTGAGCCCCATTGGGATTACCGCCATGGCCATCGAAGAGCCCACATACCAAATCCTGGAGATCTTCCCCGAGTTCGAGCTGCGCCGCTACGGCCCGACCCTGGTGGCGGAGACGGAGGTCAGCGGCGACTTCGAGGGGGCCGGCAACCAGGCCTTTCGGCGTCTCGCCGACTTCATCTTCGGCAACAATGTCACGGGGGCTAAGATCGAGATGACCGCCCCCGTGACCCAAAGACCAGCAACGGAACCCGCGGGTCTCGCGCCCATCACGCCCGAGCCCCGCGGCGACTATCGGCTGAGCTTCGTCATGCCGGGACGTTTCACCGCAGAGACGCTCCCGGCGCCGAAAGATCCCGGCATTCAGATCCGCCGCGAGCCGTCCCGAACCCTGGCCGCCCGGCGCTACTCCGGGCGCTGGAACTGGGAGAACTATCGGGACAACGAGGCCGTGCTCCTCGACGCGGTGCGGGCCGCCGGGCTGACCCCAGTCGGTCCCACCCTCTACGCTCGATACAACGCACCCTTCGTCCCCTGGTTTCTTCGCCGCAACGAGGTGCTCGTGGAGGTGCGGGACCCCAGGGAGGGTGAATAGGCGAAGGGTACCGCCCTCGGGCCGGCGTGACCCGGGTCTCAGCCCCTAAGCGGGGCGCCTCTAGACTCTCCCAGAGCAGGTCGTAGCGCAAGGTAGAGGCCAATGCATTGCCCGAAGTGCGGTCTGGACCAGCCGGATGGCGGCATCCTGTGCACCCGCTGCGGCATCGTCTTCGAGAAGTACTACAAGTACCACCCGCGACCCGGGGATACCCCCGACGCGCCGTCGCTCGAGCGACCAGTGATCCCGGTGGCCCGGGCGGCGGACGCCCTGGAGAGACGGCGCCCGGGGCTTCGGGACCTGCTGCTCCCGGCCACCCTCAGGGGCGCCTGGCCGAGCCTTGTCGGCCGGGGCCTGCTGTGGGTCGTACTCATGGGGTGGGGCCTGTCCCTCATCTTCTCATCGGTCGCGAGTGGCGCGGCCGGGGCCTCCTTCCTGCATCTGGTCAACCTGCCCTTCCACGAGTTCGGTCACCTGCTGTTCCGGCCCTTCGGCGAGCTGATGGCCTCCCTGGGGGGCACCCTGGGCCAGCTCCTGATGCCCGCCATCTGTCTCTGGGTGCTCCTGGTGCGCACCCGAGACCCCTTCGGGGCCTCGGTAGCCCTATGGTGGCTGGGGGAGAACTTCCTCGACATCGCCCCCTACATCGCCGATGCCCGGGCGGGTGAGCTGCCGCTGCTCGGGGGCAACACGGGCCAATCCGCCCCCTACGGTTTCCATGACTGGCAGTTCATCCTGGGGGAGACGGGGCTCCTGCACCTGGACCAGACCCTGGCCCGGCTGAGCCACCTCATCGGCAGCCTGATCATGCTCGCGGCGTTGGCCTGGGGGGCCACGCTCCTTGGGCGGCACCTGCGCCAGCTTAGGGACTAGGGCTCACGCCACCGCGTGCCCGACGCCGACTCGCGGGACTGGGCCTGGCCACGAGGACCCGGCTTTCGGTATGGTGTCCGTCTTACCTGCTGGTGGACGCCCATGCCCGAAGACTTGACACCCATCCTGCCGGGAACCCTGGGTCACCGTCTGGAGCGGACCAGCACCCGCGCCCTGGAGCTCGGCGCCCTGCAGCCCATCGCCACCCGGGAGACCCGAATCGCGGACGCCGGCGTCACCTTCCTGGTGCGGCAGGTGGACAGCCTGGCCCGCAAGGCGGCCGAGCGGGCACGCCCGCGCCCTCCCGAGTCAGGGCAAGCCGAGCAGGCGAGCCCTTTTCTCCCTCCCGAGCCGGAGCTGGCGGTTGGGGCGCTCTCCGCGACTCATTTCGCGGTGCTGAACAAGTTCAACGTGCTCGACTCCCATCTGCTGATCGTGACCCACCGGTTCGAGCACCAGGAGACCCTGCTGACCCTGGCGGATCTGGAGGCCCTGGCCTTCTGCCTCCGAGAGCTGGACGGACTGGGCTTCTACAACGGCGGTGCCGTCGCCGGGGCCAGTCAGTCTCATAAGCATCTGCAGCTCGTGCCCCTGCACCTGGGTGCCGACGGAACTTGGGCCCCGATGGAGCCCCTGCTCGAGGCCCGTGGGGCGGAAGATGGGGCCTCTTTGCCCTTCCCCCACGCCTTCGCCTGGCTCCAGACGGCCGAGGGGACCCAGAGCCCGGATGCACGCGAGCTCCACCGCGTCTATCTGGGCCTGCTCGGGCGGATCGGGATCCAAGGGGTCCCGGGGGATGGCGGGCCCCGGCAATCTGGCCCCTACAACCTGCTGGTCACCCGGCGCTGGATGCTTGCGGTCCCCCGGCGCGCCGATGTCGTCGACGGCATCTCCGTAAACGCCCTGGGTTTCGCCGGGTTCCTCTTTGTCAAGGATGCCGAGGGGCTCTCGGCGGTCCGCCACCGGGGCCCCATGGCCCTGCTCCGCGAGGCCGCAGGGGCTCCAGTTGACTAGGGGCGCCAGAGGTTCCCAGGAATCCGCCGGCGAGCTCCGCGGCCTTGGGTTCTGAGCACAGGAACCGCGGGAAACGAGCGTGATGCGACTCCTGATCAAGACCTTGGGCTGGCTCCTGACACTGGCGCTGCTGGCCGTCACCGCGCTCGCCGTGCTGCTTTACCTCGACAGCGGCCCTCGCGTGCCCGATGAACGCGTCTTGACCCAGGCGGAGCGCGCCTGGGCCCAGGAATGGCTACGCTCGGCACGACCCCAGGGCCCGGGCAAGGGGGAGCCCGTCACCCTGACCCTCACCGAGGACCAGGCCAACCTGCTGCTCGCCTTCCTGCTCGACCGGCTGGGCGAGGGCCGCGCCCGGGTACGCCTCGGTGAGGACCGGGCCCGGATCACCGCCTCCCTCGGCCTGCCCATGGACCCGGGCGGTCGCTTCGTCAATCTGGATCTGGAGCTGTCTGGGTCCGGGCGCCCGCCCCGCATCGAGCGACTCAACCTGGCCGGTCTCCCAATGCCCGGTGCCCTCGCCCAGCCCCTGGCGAAGCAGGCCCTGGATGCGCTGGATCGGGGGCACCTGCTGCAGTCGGTTGCGATCGAGCCTCAGCGGATCCGGGTGACCTACACCTGGGGTCCGGACACCCTCACCTCCCTCGGCCGGGCCCTGGTGTCCCCGGCCGCATGGGAGCGCCTGCTGGACTACCAGGATCTGATCCAGTCCCAGATCCGGGCCGAGACCCGAGAGCAGATTGGGGCCAAGACCGGGGCCGCACCCAAGGGCCAGCGAATCGAGCTGGCGGACCTGCTCTCCCGCCTGCTCGCCCAGGCCGGGGACCGCTCCCGCGGAAGCGACCCGGTGGCGGAGAATCAGGCGGCGATCCTGGCACTGGCGGCCTATGTCAACCGCCGCAGCCTTCCCAGGTCCCCGGATACCCCAGGCCATGAATCGGAACCGCAACCGCGGGCGCCTGCCTTCCGCCCCGTGCTGCTGCGCGGGCGTGTCGATCTGGCCCAGCACTTCATGACATCCGCCGCCATCGCCACCCAAGGGGGCGACACCCTCTCGGAGCTCATAGGGCTCTACAAGGAGGTCGCCGACTCCCGGGGCAGCAGTGGCTTCAGCTTCGCGGATCTGGCCGCCGACCGGGCCGGCAATCGCTTCGCCCTGCTTGCCGCGAGCGACCCCGAGTCGGCCAGGGTCATCCAGCGTCTAGCGCGGCAGGGGATCGCGGAGGGCGCGTTCATGCCACCCGTCGAGGGACTCCCGGAGGGCCTGGACCGGGAAACGCTTGCCGCCGGATTCGGCGACCCCCAGAGCCCCGCCTACCGCCGATTGGCGAGCCAGATCGAGCGCAGCATCGATGCCCTGCAGGTTCACCAGAGCGTCCTGCGCTAGGTCGGTTCCGGCAATCCGGCGTGCCGCGCCATCGCCTCTAGAAAGGCGCCCCGAGCCGCCGCCAACCCCTCCTCCAGGCGCGCCTGCAGGTCCGGATCCGTGCCGGCTCCCGCGGAAAAGAGCGCGACCCGCAACTGCTCTTCATAGGCATCCAGGGCGCTGGATAGCCAAGCCGGCGGGGTCCCCACCTCGGCGGCCGACCCCGCCCCGCCCGGTTGGGGGAGTGAGACGAGCGCCGAGCGAGGGAACAGCCGGTTCTCGCCGTCCTGCTCCCGACGCGCGGTGAGGGGTCCGACCTTCACATAGGTCTCGCCCCGGAACAGAAAACGCTGGCCCAGGGGTAATTGTGGGAACTTCATCGGCGACTCCGGTTGCTCGAAGGGGCCAGGGCATTTTCGAGAAGGACCCGCGAGGGAATCCCGAGTAAATCTGAAGCACCTCGGTTTCTCGGTTCCCTTGCCGGAATGTGTTTGCTCGGGGATCAGGGAACCTCGCCACTCGAGCCTCGCCACTCGCAACTTGCCACTGACCGGTACAGGTCAGGGCGTCCGGGCCACCGCCCACACCTCGATGCGCGCCGCCCCGGCGCGCCGCAGGACCCGGGCGAGCTCCTCCACGGTGTTGCCCGTGGTCACCACGTCGTCGAGGATGGCCAGGTGGCGCCAACTGAGGGGGCGCCGGGCGCTGAAGGCGCCCCGAATGTTACGCCGCCGGGCGCCCTCGTCCAGCCCGGCCTGGGGCAAGGTGGCCAGAATGCGCTCGCAGCAGCCGTGGTCCACCGGCAGGCCCAACCCCCGGCTCAGGACCCGGGCGATCTCCAGGGCCTGGTTGTAACCCCGCTCCGCCAGCCGGGCCCGATGCAGGGGCACCGGGACCAGGACCTCCGGCATCGGCTCACCGGCGACTCGGACGGACTGAGCCAATAACTGACCGAGCAGCCGCGCGGCGTTCAAACGGCCACGAAACTTCGCCGCCCCCACCAGGGTGGGGACCGGCGTGGCGTAACGCAGGGTGGTGATGCAGCGATCGTAGGGCGGTGGGCGCCGCTGACAGGCGCCGCACAGGGCCCCATCGAACCCGGACCCGTCGAAGGGCAGCGCACAACGGGCGCAGCAATGCCGATTCCAGGGAAGCTCCGCCGCACAGCCGGCGCAAAGGTCGAGACCCGCCGCCCCGGGGGCCCCGCAGAGCAGGCAGGTGGGGGGGAAGAGGGCGGCGATGAGGGACGATGGCTTGATCAAATCGAGGTCGCCGTGAGCTACACCTTGGCGAAAGGTTAGACCCTCGCCGGACCAGCGGGGTGGCGGGTAAGATCAGCGGCGTCTGACGATTGGGGGACCCTGGTCATGTTGGAGTATGTCTTTTTCGAGGAGGAGCCGCGCCAGCGCTTCCAGGCCTTCCTGGAGCAACATCAGCTGCCCTGGACCCTGGAGCCTGGCGACCCGGAGTCCGTCGTGGTCGTGGACGACGCCCGGATCGGCGAAGCCCTGGCGGAACGGCTGGAAGCACTCTACGACGAGCTCTTCGCCCTGGAACAGAGCCTCTTCGTGGCGGACAGGGCCCAGTCATCGGCTCACCCCAAGGACAGGGGCGTGTTGTTGCACCTGAAGGACGGCAGCGCCCTCCATGCGGACCTGCCCCCGGAGTTGCTCAACCGTTTGCTGGCGGTCATCAGTCCCGAGGAGCTCGATCTCATCGCGGATGCCATCGTCTGCGCCTTCGAGGACTCGGAGGGGTAAGCCCGGGACTCGCAGTCCGGAGGATCCCCGCGAAAGCGCCAGAGCTGTCGACCGGAGGGGCGCCTTTCGGTTGACAAGGATCCTAACCCCGCTAGGATGCTGGCGTTTGGCCCGCGTCCCAGAGGTTCCGATTACCCCATGTCTCCCTCGATGCCGTTCCCCATGGCCCAGGCCCGGCCCCGTCACGACTGGACCCTCCCCGAGGTCGAGGCCCTGCTCGAACGGCCCATGAACGACTTGCTGTTCCAGGCACAGACGGTCCACCGGGCCCATTTCGACCCCAACCGGGTGCAGGTCAGTACGCTGCTCAGCATCAAGACCGGGGCCTGCCCGGAGGACTGCGGCTACTGCGCCCAGAGCGCCCACCACGAGACGGGGCTCCAGCGGGAGCGCCTGCTGCCCCTGGACGACGTGGTCGCGGCGGCCC